>JAJXTQ010000084.1 GCA_021783685.1 Pseudomonadota bacterium
GACCGGCAGTTCTGGCCCTGAGGTGCGCCATGGCGCTCATCTACTTCGACCACAACGCGACCACGCCGCTGGCGCCCGAGGCACTGTAGGCGATGTTGCCTTACCTGCGCGAGGCCTTCGGGAATCCCTCGAGCCCGCACCGGTTTGCCGAGGCGCCCGCCGCGGCGGTGCGCACGGCGCGGAGCCAGGTGGCCGCGCTCTTCAACGTGCCCGCCAAGGACCTCCATTTCACCAGTGGCGCGACCGAAAGCATCCACTGGGCGGTTCAGGGCGCGCTGGCCCTGCATCCCGAGCGCCGTCACCTCATCACCAGCGCCGTGGAGCATCCCGCGGTGCTCAAGCTGTGCCGCCATCTGGAACAGCAGGGCGTCGCGGTCACCTACCTGCCGGTCGATCGCGAGGGACGGCTGCGTCTGCATTACCTCGAGGCGGCGCTGCGGCCCGACACCGCGCTGGTCTCGCTGATGGCGGCCAACAACGAGACCGGCGTGCTGTTTCCGATCGAGCAGATCGCCGAGCTGACCCGCGCGCGCGGGGTGCTGTTCCATGTGGATGCCGCGCAGACCGCCGGCAAGCAGCCGCTTGATCTGGCGCGTGTGCCCATCGACCTCTTGTCGTTTTCCGGCCACAAGCTGCACGCGCCCAAGGGCATCGGCGCGCTCTACATCCGCAGCGGGCTCAACCTGCCGCCGCTGTTCTTCGGCACCCAGGAGCGCGGCCGGCGCGGCGGCAGTCTGAACGTGCCCGCGATCGTCGGCCTGGGCGAGGCCTGCCGGCTGGCGGTCGCGTCCCTGGACGGTTCATCCGCAGCGGTGGCTGCGCTGCGCGACCGCTTCGAAGCGGGCGTGCGCGCGCTGTTCCCCGCGGCACGGATCAACGGCGGGGCGGCGGAGCGCCTGGCCGGCACCAGCAACATCGGCTTTCCCGGCTATGACGGCGAGGCCATCGTGCAGCGTCTGGACCGGGCCGGCATCGCCGCCGCCAACGGTGCGGCCTGCGTCGCCGGCGGCAGCCAGGCCTCGCACGTGCTGATGGCCATGCACAAGGACGAGGCGCTGGCCAACAGCGCCGTGCGATTTTCCTTCTCACGCTACAACACCACGGCCGAGGTGGACGAGGCGCTCGCCGCACTGGCGCATGTTCTCTCCACCCTGGCCCCCGAGGCCGCCGCTGCACAGGGCGGCTGAACATTCAACAGGGGAATGCCGCATGAAAGTCATGATCCGCCGCGATGCCGCCGGTGCGCTGTCGGCCTATGTGCCCAAGAAAGACCTCGAAGAGCCCATCGTCTCGATGGAAAAGCCCGAAATGTGGGGCGGTGTGGTCACGCTCGCCAACGGCTGGCGGCTCGAGTTGCCGGCGCTGGCCGCCGACACGCGGCTGCCGCTGACCGTCGAAGTGCGCCGGCTGGGGGAATGAGCATGGACGCCGCCGATCTCGTCTGTCTGGAAAGTCTGCTCGGCGCCGAGGCGCCGCCGGATTGGCTGGCGCGCTTGCGCCGTGCACTGCCTGGCCGGTCGATCACGGTCTGCGATGCTGCCGACATGACCGAGGGCCAACCCTACCGGGAGTACCCGGCGTTCGAGGTCTATCTGGTGGACGGCTCGGGGCATTGCTGGCAGCTCACGCAGAACCCGGCGACCGCCACGGCCCTGGTCATCGCCCAGCGTCGCCGCAGGGCCGTGTCGTGAAACCCGCCGACTACGACATCCTGCTCAGCGAACCCGACTTCAGCGACCTGGAACGGCAGATGGTGAATGCGGTGATGGGTTCGCCCTACATCACTGCCGGCCCGCTCACCGAACGGCTGGAAGCCGCGGTGGCCGAGCGGCTGGGGCGTCGCCACGCATTGTGCCTGAGCAGTTCCACGCTGGCGCTGTGGCTGATTCTGCGGGCCGCCGACATCGGTTCGGGCAGCGCGGTGGTGGCGCCTTCCTATGGCTGGCGCCAGCTCGCCGATGGCGCGCTCTTCGCCGGTGCCGGCGTCGTGTTCGCCGACGTCGATTACTGGTCGGGCTGCCTCACGGCGGAGAAGGTCGCCGCGCGCCTCACCCCACAGACCCGCGCCCTGGTCGTGGCCAACGCCAATGGTCATCCGGCGCCCTGGGCCGAGCTGCGCGCACTGGCCGGCGCGCACGGACTGCTCTTGATCGAGGATTCGACCGAAGCGATCGGTTCGGTCTACCAGGGCCGGGCCGTCGGTAGCTTCGGCGACTGCGCCATTTTCGATTTCACCCAGCCGGGCCCGATCGCCTGCAGTGCGGGCGCGGTGATCCTCACCGACGACATCGACCTCGCCAGCCGCTTGCGGCTGTTGCGGGACCGGCGGCTGTCCGACCGCAGCTCGGTGGTGGCGGGGGGATTGCCGGTCGCGCAACTCGCGATGGGCGAGCTGAATGCGGGGCTGGGCCTGGCGCAGTGGACCCGGCTCGACGAACTTCTCAGCCAGCGCAAGGCGATCGAGGGGTATTACCTCGAGGTCATCCAGTCCTTCGAGGGCATCAAGCCACCCTATGCCGCGCCCGACGTGGACGCGGTGCACTGGTTCCTGTCACTGGTGCACCTGGGCACCCGGTTCAGCCGCAGCAGCCGCGACGACATCGTCGACGATCTGGCCACCGCGGGCGTGGAGGCCGCGGCCTATTGCCTGCCCCTGCACCGACAGGCGCGCTACTTCGACAAGCAGCGTCCGCGCCAGGACCTGTGGGTCACCGACAAGCTGGCCGACCGCGCGCTGGCACTGCCGTTTCATCGCCATCTGGATGCCGAGGAAGTCAGCTTCATCGTCCAGACCGCCAAGGATGCCTCCATCAACGTGGGGGCGGGTTCCGCCATCTATCTGTAAACAGGCGGCCCGAGCCGCCGAGGAGAGCGCCATGAGTACCGATGTCATGATCCACGTCCGTTTCGCCCCCGATGGCACCGTGATGGAAATCGGCGAGCGGCCGACGGGCTGCACCGCCCAGCAGTGGTTCAATTTCCTGACCCGCCAGAGCGGCCTGTCCTATCTCACGCTCTCCGGCGGGCGGGCGGTGTTCCGCATCGCGCCCGAGGCCGTTGGCGGCTTGCACGAACAAGCCGTGGCCGAGGTGGCGGCATGAACGATACCCATCATCTGGACCTCATCGCCGGCAGCCTGCACGCCGGCCGCATGATTCCCTATCTCGGCCCCGGCATGCTGGAACTGTGTCCCGAGGCGGGCACGGTGCCGTCCTCGCTGGAGGCGCTGGCAACCTTTCTGGGCAGCAAGGTGACGGTCCCCGGCCGCGCGCGCGGCAATCTCGGGGCGAGCGCCCAGTACATCGAGAACTTCAAGCACCGCAAGACGCTGGTGGACCTGATGTGCCAGGCCTTCGCGCCGGCGCTCACCCCCGCGCCGCTGCACCGGGCGCTGGCGGCGCTGCCGTCCGTGCCGCTCATCGTCCAGCTCTGGTACGACGACGTGATGCGCAGCGCGCTGGCCGAGCGACGGGACTTCGGGCTCATCCAGGGGTTGAGCCAGTCCGAGCATTTCGGCACCTGGCACCAGGCCATGGAAGCCGACGGCGCCGACCTGGACCTCGATGTGATCGCCGGGCGGACGCTGGCGCTCTACCAGCCCTGGGGCGCGGTGGCGCCGCGGCCGAACTTCCTGGTGTCCGACGCAGATTTCGTCGAGGTGCTCACCGAGATCGACATCCAGACCCCGATTCCCGCGCTGGTGCAGGAGCGCCGCCGCGAGCGGTCGTTCCTGTTCCTCGGTTGCCGCTTCACCAGCCAGACCGAGCGCATCTTTGCCCACCAGATCTGCAAACGCTCTGCGGCGCCGCATTACGCCGTGCTCGCCGCCGAGCCGACGCGCAACGAAGCCCGCTTTCTGGCCCAGCACGGCATCACCCGGCTGGCGCTGCCGTTGGCAGCGTTCGCCGATGCCCTGCAGGCGCAGCTCAGCGCCGGTCGTGCCGAGGCGCCGTTGTCGCGCACCGCCTGAAACCACATTTCTCCCGACAATCCGCCGGAGCGTCTCCCCGACCTCCGGTGGGCACCGGGAGCCCCGCAAGGGACGGCCGGTGAACCGCTTGTCCGGCCGGAGGCGGGCGGCCCGCACTCCCCGGCGCTGCCGATGTTCAAGTTTCCTTGCCGGTCGCCGCGGCGCGACCAGGCGGTCTTGCCTGACCGGAAAGACCCGCTCGCATTTCGCTCGGCGCAGGACCCGCGACGCACGAATCGATAGGCGGCGCTCCGGTCTTGGCGACGGGGATCGCAGGCGTTCTGGCCACGGCAACAGTGACCCTTTTCCGCAGCTTTTCTGAAATGCCTGCTTAACACGAGCAGTGCTAACGTCAATGAGCGCTGATCGGTATGTCGCGTCCGAAGGGCAATCGTCGCGACGCTGAAAGGGCAAGTGTCACTATCATTTGGGGAGCTGAACATGAAGAAAATCCTGTCATCCTTGAGCTTGATGATTGCGTCCATGGGCGCTCATGCCGCCATGGTCGAGGTGGACGATGCCGGCTTGGCCGATGTTCGGGGTCAGATCAATCTCGTCAGTCTCGTCAACGTCGGCGTGTTCAGCGACAGCGTGTTCAGCCTGGTGAGCGGCTTCGGCGCCGACAGCCTGGCATCGGGCGTGCAGGTGGCCGGCGGCCATTCGCTGTTCACGGGCCTGAACGTTCTGGGCGCGACCGGCGCGACGGGTGTCAACATCGGTGGTGTTTCCGGCGTGTCGCTCGCTTCCGTGCTGGGCGGAACGGCTGCGACGGGCTTGAATCTCGGCGGTGCGGCAGGACTCTCGCTGGCGTCCGTATTGGGAATCACCGGCGGTACGGGCCTTGGCCTTGGCCCCGCGCTGGTCTCGATCGTAGCACCGGTCAACCTCGTCGGACTGAACGGTCTGGCCTTGGTCAATGGTGGTCTGGGCGGCGTATCGGTGTTTTCCGGGGTCAGTCTGCCGATCGGCGCGACCGGTGCCAGTATCGTCACCACCCCTTGGACGCTCAACGGCTTCGGCGCCTTCAACCTGTTCTGATCAGCTCGCGGCATAGGCCGAGACGGCAGTCGCATGGGCTGCCGTCTCGCTGGAAAATTCGATGCAAGGTCGCAATCGTTTGGCTTCGTCCCGGGAGGGGAAAATCATGATAGCGAAAGCACAAGGCCTCAGCCTGCTCATTGCCAGCGCAGCCATGGGCCCGATGGGATCGGCGCACGCAAGCCTGGAACCGATGGATGATGCCGAGCTGAGCGCAGTCCATGGCGGGCTGGCGCTCATCCCCGGGATCCTGAACGTCGGCCCGCTGCTCAATGTCCCGTTGGTGGCATTCAATCTGTTCGGCGCCGTCAGCCTGGTCTCGGGGATCAACATCGCTGCCGTCAGCGGGGGCAGCGGATTGAATCTGGGCGGGCTGGCAGGGCTCTCGCTGGCCAACACCCTGGGGATTTCGGGCCTGACCGGCATCAGCCTGCCGCTCGGGTTGGCCGGCGCCGCGGGGGTTGCGCTGCCGGGTTCCGTGAACGGCCTGGGCGTCCTGAATGTCTTGTGATGGCACTCCGGCCGTGATCGCGCAAGCCGCCGGTCATGGCGCCTGCTCGCGCGGGATTCACGCGTGCACGGCGACGGGCCGGCCGGTCCTTGCCGACCTGAAACTCACTTGAGCCAGCCGTAGCGCCGGAACAGGGCCAGCATGCCGCCGGCGATCAAGGCCATGGTCAGGATCACGACGGGATAGCCATAGGTGGTGCGGATTTCCGGCATGGCCCACCAGCTGTGCTCATTGGCGACGAAATTCATGCCGTAGACGCCGGCGATGAAGGTCAGCGGCATGAAGACGGTCGTGATGACGGTGAGCACCCGCATGATGTCGTTCAGGCGGTGGCTGATGCTGGAGAGATAGACGTCGAGCAGGGACGCGGTGATGTCGCGGTAGCTTTCGATGAGATCGATGATCTGGACGGCATGGTCGTGCGCGTCGCGAAAGTAGCCCCGTGTTTCCGGATGCAGCAGCGTGAGGTCGGTGCGCATCATCTGCGAGAGCAGGTCGCGGGCCGGCCACATCTGGCGCCGCAACAGGATGAGTTCGCGCTTGATGGCATGCAATCGGCCGAGCAGGTCGCGGTCCGGCCGATCCAGCAGCTCCACCTCCAGCGCCTCGATGGTTTCGCCCATCTCTTCCAGGACCGGATAGGCGTGGTCCACGACCGTGTCGATCAGGGCATAGAAGAGAAAATCGGCGGCGTGCTGGCGCAGCCGGCCGCCACCGTTCAGCAGCCGCTTGCGCACCTCGACGAAGGGATCGTGGGCGTTTTCGCAGATGCTGATGACGAAATCAGGCCCCAGAAAGAGGCTGATCTCGGCGACGTGCAGCTCGCCGCCTCCGAGCGTGGGCATGCCCAGGGTGACGAAGAGATTGCCCTCGTACGGATCGAGCTTGGGGCGCTGCCCCGTGTTGGCCACATCCTCGAGCGCCAGCGGATGGAGATCGAACCGGGCGCCCAGTTCGCCGAGCTGGCGGGCGTCGGGCGTGCCCTGGAGATGGACCCAAAGCTGCTCGCCGGTTCTGTGATGCGGCAGGTCGCCGATGCCGCGCGCTTCGCTCCCGTGCGCCTTCTGCGCATCGTAGGTCAAAGCGCTCACCTGCGCTGCACCGGCCCGGCTTTCGCCGTGATAGGTGCCAGGGGCGGTGCCGGGCTTGTGATAGCGCTTCTTGAACAATCGGGCCATCTTCGTCCCCAGTGCGCCCCACCTTGATCGATCTCGATGCGGCGATCGGCCGGCCCCGCGGGGCCGCTGGCGCGGCGAGCCGCAAACGGCTCCTCAGCGGTGCTGGGCGTCGCCTTTTTCCTCTGCGATGCGCCGGTTGGCCTTGTCCTGCTTGCGTTCCAGTTGGGCCCGTTCACGCCAGGTGACGCGGCCGTCTTCCTTGATGTGCTTTTCGTAGTTTTCGATGTGACGCTGCTGCGTCAGCAGTTCTTCGGCTTCGCGCTTGGTGAGCCGGCCTTCTCGGACGCCCTGCTCGATGCGGTCCATCTGGTCGGACTGGCGCTGGTCGGCGCGATAGGTGTCGTCCGAGCCGGCCCCGGCGCCGCTCACGAACAGGCCGAGCAACAGGGCAGCCGCAACACGAAAGACAGGACGGGACATCGGCATGACGGTCTCCTTGGCATTCTTGGTGATCCTGCACGGAACGCAGGTCGTCTGTGACCCGTTCCGTCCGGGCGTATGCTTGGAGGGGTATAATACGCGCTTTTTCACCGCGCCCCGTTGAGGACTCCGATGGCCGATCTGACCGATTTCAACCTGCCGCGCCAGGACCTGCAGGATCTCAAGTCCCGCCTGAACGACCTTCGGGGGTATCTTTGACTATGCGGAAAAGAAAGACCGCCTGACCGAGGTCGAGCGCGAACTGGAAGTCCCGGAAGTCTGGAACGACGCCGAGCGCGCCCGCAAGCTGGGACGCGAGCGGGCCGACCTGTTCGCGGTGGTCGATGGCCTGGAGCGGCTGACGGCCGGGATCGACGATGCGCTGGAGCTTCTGGAGCTGGCGCGCGAGGAAGAGGATGAGGCCGCGCTCGCCGGCATCGGCGAGGATGTGGCGCGCTATCGCCGCGAGGTGGAGCAACTGGAGTTCCGCCGCATGTTCGCGGGCGAGCTCGACGGCGCCAACTGCTTCGTCGACATCCAGGCCGGCTCGGGCGGCACCGAGGCGCAGGACTGGGCGGAAATATTGCTGCGCATGTATCTGC
>JAJXTQ010000085.1 GCA_021783685.1 Pseudomonadota bacterium
GATCCGGCGTCGGCGCTGCTCGAGGTCCTCGATCCCGAACAGAATCACACGTTCAATGATCACTATCTGGAAGTGGATTTCGATCTGTCGGATGTGATGTTCGTGGCGACCGCCAATACCCTGAACATCCCGCCGGCGCTCCTCGACCGGATGGAGGTCATCCGTCTGGCCGGCTACATCGAAGACGAGAAACTGCACATCGCGCAGCAGCACATCCTGCCCAGACAGCGTGAGAAGCACGGCCTGTCGGCGGACGAACTGAGCTTGGGAGCCGACGCGATTCGGCTCGTGATTCAAAACTACACGCGGGAGGCTGGGGTTCGCAGTCTGGAGCGCGAAATCGCGAAGATCTGCCGCAAGGTGGTCAAGCGGCTGGCGCTGGACGCCGATCTGAAGACGGTCGCGGTGACTCCGGAGAGCCTGACGGACTTCCTGGGAGTGCCGCGTTACCGCCACGATCTTGCCGACCAGAACGACAGCGTGGGAAGAGTCACCGGGCTGGCGTGGACGGAAGTGGGCGGCGAATTGCTGACGATCGAAACCGCTGTCGTGCCGGGGAAAGGAAAGCTGATCCACACCGGATCGCTGGGCGAGGTGATGCAGGAGTCCATCCAGGCAGCCTTGACCGTGGTGCGGTCGCGGTCGGCTTCGCTCGGTATCGACACCGAATTTCACCAGAAGAAGGATATTCATCTGCACATGCCGGAGGGCGCCATCCCCAAGGATGGCCCCAGCGCGGGGGTAGGTATGGTCACGGCGCTGGTATCGGCCTTGACCGAGATCCCGGTGCACTCGTCGGTGGCCATGACGGGGGAAATCACATTGCGCGGACAAGTCCTTGCCATTGGAGGACTGAAGGAAAAACTGATTGCCGCGCATCGGGGAGGCATCAAGACCGTCCTGATTCCGGAAGAAAACGCCAAGGATCTGGTGGAGATTCCGGAGAACGTCAAGGCCGATCTCGAAATCGTTCCCGTGAAATGGATCGACGAGGTGCTGGAGCGGGCCTTGGTTCGCCTGCCGGCACCCCTACCGACCGCGGACCAACCCGGCGGACTGGTGGGAATAAAGGACGCGGGCGGGAGCGAAGCGACCATACGTTCCCATTGACGTCGTCGGGGGGGCGACAATGCACGCGCCCATCGGCAGGCGCGGCGGCATGGCGCGCGGAAAGGAAGGCTCTGCATTGACAGCCTTTTTGCGCGCTTGTTATAAAGATTGGGTTCGGTGCCGGTATCGGGCGCGATTGCGAAGTCATCGGGTAGGGGCCAGCCGGAATATGAGCAACGCCATAGGACGGTTGTAATGGATTCGAAGGAGAAACACGCGGTATGAATAAGGCTCAATTGATTCAGGAGATGTCCGCGAAAGCCGACCTCAGCAAGGCCGAAGCGACTCGGGCGCTCGACGCATTCGTCGATGCGATCACCGAAGCACTCAAGGCTGGTGACCAGGTGTCATTGGTCGGGTTCGGAACTTTCGGAACCCGCGAAAGAGCAGCGCGGACGGGACGCAATCCGCAAACCGGCCAAAGCATTTCCATCAAGGCCAGCAAATCCCCTGCCTTCAAGGCTGGTAAAACGCTCAAAGACTCTATAAACTAGCCGACTTTCCAGGGTGCTTAGCTCAGTTGGTAGAGCGTCGCCCTTACAAGGCGAGGGTCGGGGGTTCAAGTCCCTCAGCACCCACCAGCCGGGAAAAATGCGAGGAGTGGTAGTTCAGTCGGTTAGAATACCGGCCTGTCACGCCGGGGGTCGCGGGTTCGAGTCCCGTCCACTCCGCCATACTTGGAAAGGGCGCCGCAATGCGCCCTTTTTTTTGCCGCAACCCTGTCGATCATCTTGTGCGGCGTCGTGGCAAATTTCTTACATGCCGGACATGGACACATGCCCGGGCGCATCCTGCCGAGCGAGGACAGCCACCTGATGATGCAGTTCATTCGCGAGCGCTCCAAGGGGCTTTTGAGCTTCCTCTTGATGGGCTTCATTGCACTGACGTTCGCCCTCTGGGGGATCAATTCCTACTTTACCGGGGGGCAGCACAGCGCCGTCGCCGAAATCGGCGCGCGCACCATTTCGTCCGATGAATTCAGCCGTTTCTATCAGCAGCAGTATCGGCAATTGCAATCCGCCTATGGCGATGCATTCCGCCCCGAAATGATCGACGAGACCCAACTAAAGAAAAAAGTTCTGGATGCCATGGTGGGGGATTCCGTACTCCGCCAGCACCTGATCAAGCGCGGGATGGTTGTCTCTGACGCACAATTGGCGAGCTCGATCAATCAGCTGCCGACCTTTCAGGAGGGCGGCAAATTCTCATCCGCGCTCTACCAGGAGTGGCTGAAGTCACGCGGTTACTCACCTGCGGCATTCGAAAACGAGTTGCGCGCGTCCATGCTGACCGATCTGGCGCGGTCAGCCTTGCGCGGGTCGACCCTCGTATCGCCAGCCGACATGCGGGAATTGATCCGGCTGACCAATCAGAAACGGGATCTGGCTTTGATCGGCATCGCCGCAAGCGCCCTGGCAGGCCAGATCAAGCCCAGCGATGCGGACTTGCAGGCATTTTTCGATGAACATCAGGCGTCCTTTCAGGAACCCGAGCAGGTTCGCGTGCAGTATGTGCTGATCCGCCGTGACGAGGTGGCATCGCAGATCAAGCCCGATGACGCGGCGCTGCGCGAACTGTATGCAACCGAAGGCAAGCGCTTCGGGAAACCGGAGCGGCGCAAGGTCCGACATATCCTGCTCAAAGACGAGTCAGCGGCGCAATCGCTCACCGCGGAGCTGAAGAAGGAACCGGATCGGTTCGCCGAGGCCGCACGGCAGCAATCGACCGACACGGGCAGCGCCTCGGCCGGGGGCGATCTGGGCTGGATCGAGCCCGGCATGCTGCCGTCGGCCCTCGATCAGTCGGTATTCAACGCGCCGCAGGGCCAGGTGATCGGGCCGATCACCAGTCCGGACGGGTTTCATGTCGTCATGATCGACGCGGTCGACAGCGCCCGTCAGGAGTCGTTCGAGAATGTCCGGGCCAGACTGATCGAAGAGTACCGTGCCGCGGCGTTGACCAAGCAATGGGGCGAGTTGCTGGATGCTGCCGAAACGGCCAGCTTCGAAAACGCCTCGACACTCGAACCCGTCGCGAAGCTCGTGAACGCCACCGTCCAGACGACGGCGTGGTTCACGCGGACGCAGGGCCCGGCACCGGCGAATTCCCCCCGGTTTCGTACCGCAGCATTCACCGATGCTGTCATGAAAGACGGTGTCAACAGCGAACTGATCGAACTGGACGAAGGCACGGTCGCCATCCTGCGGCTGGACCAGCATCGCCAGGCGACGACGCCCGCCCTGGCTGCCGTCAAGGATCAGGTGCAGAGCGCCTACGCCTTGGACCGGGCCGGAGTCATTGCCGACGAACGGATCACCGAAGCCGAAAATGCCTTGAAGGAAGGCAAGACGCCGGCGCAGGTTGCATCCCAGATCAAGGGGAGCTTGCGTGAGATCGGCTGGACCGGACGCCAGGGCGCCGCGGGTCTGCCAGCCGAAGTCACGGCGCAGGCTTTTTCAGTGCTCGTCCCGGCCGACGGAACCGTTGCCCACACGCGTGCGCGCCTGCCGAATGGCGACCGCGTGCTGATCCTCGTGCGTCAGGTGAAGGACGGCGCAGCGAGCGAACTCGATGCACAAGCCCAGGCGCAGATGAAGGAGCGGTACGGCAACCTGATCGGCGACCAGGAACTCGCCGCCTACATCGATGCGCTCAAGGACACCGTCACCATCAAAACCCATACCGATCGCCTGTAAGGATCCGCTCGCATGCCCCGCCCGGGACGCTGGCCGATGCACTGGCAAATCCTCGCGGCCTTGTTGGCCGGCGTGGCGATCGGATCGACGTTGACGGGGAATGAGTCGCCTCTGGCTGCCTGGCTGGTTGCCGCATTCGCACAGACCGGCGACCTGTTTCTGAATGCGCTCAAGATGCTCGTGGTGCCGTTGATCGTTGCCTCGATCATCGCGGGCTTGACGCAGAAGGCGTCGCATGCGGCCATCGGCCGGATGGGCTGGCTCACCTTGGGATTCTATGTCGGCAGCGGCCTGATTGCCGTCACCGTGGGCATTGCGCTTGCCAATGCGATCCGCCCCGGCGAACTCGACGGGGTACCGCTGGGCATCCGGATCGGTCTGCCGCCGCTGCCGCCAGACATCGATCCTGCGGCGCTTTCCGGTTCGCAGCAGCTATCCCTCTTCCTGCAACGACTGATCCCGACGAATCTCGTCAAGGCCGCGGCGGAAGGGCAACTCATCGGCCTGATCGTCTTCAGTCTGCTCTTCGGCTTGGCGCTGCGGCAGTTACGTGGAAATGCCGCCGAGGCCCAGGTGCATTTCTGGACGGGCCTGAATCAGGTGATGCTGCTCATCACCGGCGGGATCATGCGCCTCGCCCCGGTCGGCGTATTCGCCCTGGTTGCCGCCATGACCGCCCGCACCGGTCTGGACGCGGTCGGGCCACTGTTGCGGTTCATGGCCACCGTGCTGGCCGGCCTTGCGGTTCACCTCGCGGTGACCCTGCCCTTGCTGTTGCGTTTCGTCGCCGGCGTTTCGCCCCGCCGCCATTTCCAAGCCATGCTGCCCGCCCTGCTGATGGCATTCTCGACGAGCTCATCGGCCGCCACGCTGCCTTTGACCCTGAAATGCCTGGACGAGCGAGCCGGCGTCAGCCCGCGGACGGCCGGGTTCGTCATCCCCATCGGCGCCACGGTGAACATGGACGGCACGGCCCTGTTCGAATGCGTCGTGGTCCTGTTCGTAGCCCAGCTCTACGGGATCGATCTCACGCTGTCGCAACAGATCGTCGTGCTCGCCATTGCGCTGTTGACCTCCATGGGCGTCGCCGGGATCCCCTCGGCAAGTCTGGTATCGATTGCCATGATCCTCTCTGTGCTGGGCTTGCCACTGGAGGCGCTGGGGCTGGTGCTGGGAGTGGACCGCGTGCTGGACATGAGCCGTACCGCAGTCAATGTCTTCGGGGACAGCACCGGCGCCGTCATCGTGGCACGGCTCGAGGGGGAAACGGAGGTTCTCGCCGAACCCCCCGACGCGCGTCAGCGACGTCTGGCGGCGGGTTGACCGCCGCCATGCCGCTCAGGCGATCAGTCCGAGGATGTTGTAGCCGGCATCGACGTAGGTGATTTCGCCGGTGATCCCGGAGGCCAGATCGGAGCACAGGAAGGCACCGACGTTACCCACCTCTTCGATGGTCACGTTGCGCCGCAGCGGCGAGGCCTCTTCCGCCTTGCCCAGCATGCCTCGAAAGCCGCTGATCCCAGCCGCCGCCAGCGTTTTGATGGGGCCTGCCGAGATGGCATTGACGCGGATGCCCTCCGGCCCCAGGTCCTGGGCCAGAAACCGGACACACGACTCGAGACTGGCCTTGGCCGGGCCCATGACATTGTAATTGGGAATGGCCCGTACCGCGCCGGCATAGGTCATGGTCAGCAAGGCACCTTTGCGATCTTTCATCAACGGATAGGCCGCTTTGGCCAGCGCCGCGAAACTGTAGGCGCTGATGTCATGGGCCATGCGGAAACCCTCGCGCGTGACGCTGTCGACGAACCGCCCTTCGAGTTGTTCGCGGGGCGCAAAAGCCACCGAATGCACGAGAATGTCGAGACCGTCCCACCGAGACCCCAGTTCCGCCATGAGGGTGTCGATCTGGGCATCGTCGGCCACGTCGCAAGGGAAGCACAGTGACGACTGACATTCGGTCGCCATTTCCTCGACCCGGGACTTCAGCTTGTCGCCCTGATACGTGAAGGCCAGCTCTGCGCCTTCGCGCCGCATGGCCTGCGCGATGCCCCAGGCAATGGACCGATTGCTGGCCACGCCGACGATCAGTGCGCGTTTTCCGCTCAAAAATCCCATGGATCCGCCCTTGGTTGGATGTCCGTCAACAACAGCGCGCCATGATATCACCCGGAACCATCAGCAACGGATCGGCGTGATCCTTCCGGAGCGCTCACGGAAAGACGCTGACCGGGACGCAGCACGCTGTTCGGCGCGATACCGTTCCACGATGCCAGTTGAGCGACGCTGACCCCGAAGCGGTCGGCTATCGCGCCGAGGGAGTCCCCCGGGCGGACGGCGTAGCTAGAGGGTCGGGAACCCGCGCGCTTTCGCTCGTCACGCTCAACCGCCGTGACCCGCAGCGTCTGGCCGATCTTCAGGGTCGCCTTGGGTGACAACTTGTTCAGTTTCGCCAGCTCGGCGGAATCGATCTCATGTGCCTTGGCGATGGAATAGAGCGAGTCGCCGGAGCGCACCACATGGGTCCGCATTGTCCGCTCGGAACGGGCCGGCGTCTCGAGCACGCGAACGGCTTCCTCACGCAGATCCTGCGCCGTTTCCGCGGCGATCTGCGGGGCTGGCTCACCGTACTGCGCGAGTTCCATCTGGTGCGGATCGTCCAGATACTGCTGCAACCGGCGCGCATGGGCGGCGGGCAGGAGCAGGGGAGCCGACAAGGCCGTTCTGGTTTTTGCCTGGATCGCCGGGTTGTAACGCAGGACCTGGGACGGGCTCAGATTTGCCGCATCGGCAACGGCGGCGAGGTCGAGGCGACCGCGGACGTCGACGCTGTCGAGCACGGGCCGATTGGGAACGTCCGGCAATTCGACGCCGTAGCGTCGCGGATTGTCGATGATCTCGCGCATCGCCATGAGACGAGGAACGTAGCGGCGGGTTTGGGGCGGGATCGGCAGCGCAAAGAAATCGGTCGGCTTGCCTTCCTGGCGATTCTTTTCGATCCAGCGCTGCAAGGTTCCCTCGCCGGTGTTGTAGGCGGTCAGTGCCAACAACCAGTCGCCGCCGAACATGTCGCCCAGATGGTCCATGTAGTCCAGCGCGGCGCGCGTCGACGCCATCACATCATGACGGCCGTCATAGGACTGCGTGAGCTTCAGCCCGAAATTGCGCGCCGTCTGCGGCAGAAACTGCCACAGTCCGGCTGCCTTTCCCGGTGAAATGGCCGCCGGGTTGTAACCGCTTTCCACCAGGGGCAACAGGGCGATCTCCGCCGGCATCCCACGGCGTTCGACTTCCTCGAGCACGAGATAGAGGTATTCGGAGGACTGCGCCAGATTGCGTTCCAGTGTCCGCGCGCTGAAGGCGTCGATTTCCCGTCGAATAGACGGGCGATCATCGAAGTGCAGTGCGAACCCGCCCCGCAGCCGATCCCAGATGGCCCGGTCTGCTGCGCCCGTGTGCAATTCCGCCGATGGGGAGAAGGCTTCGGCGGCGCTCGCGTCCAGCAGAGAATGAAACACGAGTTCGTCGCCGCTCTGCGGGGAGGGCGAACGGACACTCCCGAGCGGACGGTCGGGAACGGCAGACGCGCGGCGCTGCGGGGGCACTGTGGCAACCCGGACGGTCGGGTCCGCGGCCGGAGCCGTCCGCGCGGTCCCGGGATGATGTGTGCTGCACCCCAGCATCCCCAGACAGGAACAACCGATCGTCAGCCATTTGATGCGGCCGGTGCGCTCCGCCTCGAGGGACGCGGAGCGACGGCTCACGGCGATGAACTGACGCTGCTTCATGCGCGGAAATGATCCTTCCAGTGTCGCAGCGCCGCAAACACCGCGACGTCATCGGGCAAGATCCGGCCCGCGTGAGTCTCGGCGGCGAGAAGCACCG
>JAJXTQ010000086.1 GCA_021783685.1 Pseudomonadota bacterium
TGATCGCACTATTCCGCGCGCTCAATCTGCCGCCGGTGCTGGGCTACTTGCTGGTCGGCGCGATGATCGGACCGCACGCCGGCAATCTCCTGCCCGACTCGGACGGGACTCGGCAACTGGCGGCGTTCGGCGTGGTTTTTCTGATGTTCACCATCGGTCTCGAATTCTCCCTGGCGCGCTTGACGAGCATGAAACGCATCGTCTTCGGCCTCGGCCTGGCCCAGGTCTTGGCAACCGCTACGGCGGTTCTGTCCGCCGCCTGGCTGCTGGGACTGTCGTGGCAGGGTGCGCTGGCGCTGGGCGGCGCACTGGCGATGTCATCGACCGCGGTCGCGAGCAAGCTCCTGGTGGAGCGCTCGGAGCTAGACTCCGTCCACGGCAGTCAGATCATGGGCGTGCTGTTGTTCCAGGATATCGCCGTGGTGCCGCTGTTGATTTTGCTGCCGGCGCTCGCCGGCGCCACGGGTTCGCTCGCAGGCACGCTAGGCCTGGCCGCGTTGAAAGCGACGGCGGTCCTGACGGTGGTGCTGTTCTTCGGGCAGCGCCTGATGCGGGCGTGGTTTACCGTCGTTGCGCGGCGTAAATCGACCGAACTGTTCATGCTGAATGTGCTGCTGATCACCCTGGGCCTGTCCTATCTGACCGAACTCGCCGGCCTGTCGCTGGCTCTGGGTGCTTTCCTGGCGGGGATGCTGATTTCGGAGACGGAATACCGCTTCGAGGTCGAACAGGACATCAAGCCCTTCCGCGACGTGCTGCTCGGACTGTTCTTCATCACCATCGGCATGTTTCTCGACCCGGGCCTGATCGCCAGCCATTTCCTGGCGGTCGTCGCCGTGCTGGCCGGATTGCTGGCGCTGAAGCTCGCCATCGCAGCCGGTCTGGCGCGTCTGTTCGGCGCGGCGCCCGGTGAGTCGCTACGCACCGGCTTGTGGCTTTGCGCCGGCGGCGAATTCGGCTTCGTGCTGCTGGAACTGGTGATCGGCCAGGGATTGGTCGGCAGCGCCGAGGCGCAAGTGGTGCTGGCCGCGCTGGTGCTGTCCTTGCTGGTTTCGCCGCTATTGATCCACTTCAGCGACCGGATCGTGATGCGCATGATCGCCTCGGAATGGCTGTTGCGCTCGCTCGCCCTGACCCAGGTCGCCGCCCGCTCGATCGCCAGCGACAAGCACGCCATCCTCTGCGGCTACGGCCGTACCGGGCAGCACCTGGCGCGCTTCCTGGAAAAGGAGAACGTCTCCTACGTCGCGCTCGATCTCGATCCGGAACGGGTGCGCGAAGCGGCGACGGCCGGCGACACCGTGGCTTATGGCGATGCTGCCCGACGCGAGACCTTGATCGCCGCCGGCCTTCATCGCGCCGATGTGGTGGTGGTGACTTCGAACGATCCCCAACTCGCGCTGCGGGTGCTCCATCACGTGCGCGAGTTGCGGCCCGGACTGCCGGTGGTGGTGCGGGCCGCGGAAGACTCGGACGTCGAGCGCTTCGCCGCCGCCGGCGCTGCGGAGGTGGTGCCCGAGGCGCTGGAATCCTCGGTGATGCTGGCGACCCACGCGTTGGCGCTGCTCGGCGTGCCCATGCATAGAGTGATCAAGCGCTTGCGCGAGATGCGGGAACAGCGCTATGTGCTGCTGCGGGGTTTCTTTCACGGCGCCACCGACAGCAGCGACCAGCTCTCGGACGCGCAGCAGCCCCGTCTGCATTCGGTGGTGCTGACCGCGGGCGCGCGCGCCATCGGCTGCCGGCTCGGAGATCTGGCACTGGAAGACGCCGGCGCGAGCGTCTCGGCGATCCGGCGCCGCGGCATCCGCGGTGTCGATTGTGGCCCCGAGACCAGCCTCCAGGCCGGCGACGTCGTCGTCGTGCTGGGGGTGCCCTCTGCCGTGGTGGCGGCCGAGGAGCGTCTGCTCGGAGGCCGGCCCGGCGCCTAAATAGACTTGCAGACGGTGTACAGCTCGGATTCGTCCGCGGCCTTGTAGCCGTCGGCGTTCGGCTGCGCGGCGCTCCGGGTGACGTTGACCGGACATCCCCGGATGATGGCGTTCTTGTGCTGACTGTAAGCGCGCAGCGATCCCGTCGCCGGAAGTCCATCGTCGATCTGGATGTCGAGCGCCTCGGCGACCTTGCCGCTGAGATTGGCCGAGCATAGGACCAGGCCGCCGATTTCGATCGCGCCCGCGGCTCCCGTCCCGGTCTGGACCCCGATCAAGCCACCCACGGCATTTTGCGGTTGCGCGCCGCTGGCGGGGTCTCCCGCCACCAGCCCGGAAAGACGCAGATGACGCCAGAAGGCGGACGATTCGCCCGCTCCGCCCGGATCGGAGCAGAATTCCCCAGTGAGCGCTCCATCGTGGTCGCCGTTGGGCACGTTGGCGCCCCAGCGCAGCGATGCGCCGCTGTCGTCGCCAGGCAGGCTCGCGTAGCGATCCTGGTAGGCATAGACGGCGGCGGCAATGCCGCTGAAATCATTGGCGACGTTCCTGATCCTGGCGCTGGTGATCAGCTCCTGACCCTTGAGCACGCCCCCCAGCAGCAGGCCGATGATGACCAGCACGATGGCGATTTCGACGAGGGTGAAGCCTGATTGTCTGCCGACCATTTTGACCTCCATGCGGAACGATTAATTCTATTGTCATTGATGCGAGTGTCGCAGGAACCGGACGGCCCGGTCAAGAAGGTTTGCGTTCAGGGCAGGCGGCCGGCGGCGACCATGCGGTTGTAGAGAATGTTCGGCGATAACCAGACCAGCAGATCGTCGAATTCGCCGCCGGATGCGGCGGCCGTGGATTCCTCGTGGGCGACGAAGACGCGGTCGCCGTCGAGATTCGCCGCCTCGTCGATGCCCCGACCGCCGGCCGCGGCATTTCGCCCGGGCGAGTAGATGACCGCCACCGTCGCCTTGGCGAGCGCGCTGCCCGCGGCGCAGTCGGCCTTCGCCGTTCCGGCCTGACTGATCGATGCGCCGTCCCGGCAGATTTGCAGGTCGGCCGTCGGCGGCCCGCCGTTTGCGCGCCAGAAGTTGCTGATGCCGTTGCTGCTGGTGAAGCTGCCCGGCGCCGCGGTCGGCGCCGAAGTGACGGCGTAGCGTAACCGGTTTCCCCAGGCGTCCAGGACATAGCCCTGGCTGTCGCAGGGCGAGAACCCCAGCGTCGCGCCGGGCACGAGGCCGTCGGCCACTCCGTGGGCATTCAGCGGACACGGGCCCGCGCCGGCCTCGATGCCGGCGGTACCGGCGGCGGCCGGGCAAGGCAGCCGGCCGTTGGCAACGGCGAAGCCCTGCAGGGCGTCACGCACTTGGTGCAGGGTATTTCGCGTCTTGGCCGTTCGGTGCAGATCTACTTGCGTCGCCAGGGGCATCAGCATGCCGCCCAGCAACAGGCCGACGACGACCAGCACGATCGCGAGCTCGGGCAGGGAGAAGCCGCTGTCGCCGCTTCTCATGGGCACGGTGTCACCTTCAAGTCGGTGTCGATACAGTAGAGCAGGTCGTTGAAGCGTGCATCCGCCGGGCCGCTGCGGTAGTCGGCGTCGCCTCCGGCATCGGGATGGTTGGTGTTGTTGCGATCTTCGAGGTAATTGCCGATCTGCGCCTTGTCCGCGGACGACGAACGGTTCTGTCCGGCGAGTCTGCTGCCCGCGAACATGACGATGGCAGCATAGACGCCGGAGCCGTTGGCACTGAGGCAGGGCGGACAGGCGCCGGCGCTCGCCGACACCGGACTGAAGCCGCCGGCGAGCACGTAGAAGAACTGATCCTTCCAGTTGCTGTACCACTCGTCATCCGCCGCCGACCAGGGCTCAGGGCAACTGCCGTCGAGCGCGGTCGAGCTCATGGCGTTGTCGGTCGCACGCTTGGAGCGCTTGAGCGAGAACGGTAGTCGTCCCGAAAGATTTCCGGCCTGGTCTTCAAAGCGGGTGTTGATCGCATAGTCGGCCAGTCCCACCGGCGCCGCCCAGGGCAGGCGCCTGTCGTCCGACCCCGCGGCGTTTCTCGTGCCATACGTGGCGATGCACTGCGCCAGGTGCCGGGTCAGGCCGGCGAGCGTGGCTTGGAAATCGGTACGCTTTCTGAGGGCAGCGAAAATGTCGTTCGGGGTGATGACGATCAGGCGGTCATTGACGCCGTTGCCGCTGCCGCCGGCAATGAGAGTGGACAGCGCGCCGGCACCGGCCGCCAACGCCGAATTGTCGGCGCTGCCGGCGGCCTCGAGGTAATTGGCCGGGTTGTAGTTGCCGCCGCAAATGGCGGTGCCCGCCGCTGCTCTGCGGTCCTGCCTGCCCGTCGGCGGACCCGGCGCGAAAATGACCGCTGCGGCATGTTCCCCAGCCGTTGCGCCGGCGATCGTCGAGCGGCCGTCGGCGCCTTGCACCGTCAGTTGCCCGTCGGTGTCCCAGTTCATCATGTCGGTGCCGGGATTGTTCTTGTAGCTGCCCGACACGGCGTACCACAGGCACTCATGCGCGCCGTCCTTCAGCGGTTCCAGACCGAGGGTGCGCCAAGGCAGGCGGCCGATGGCGCTGACGTTCTTCGTGCCGCAGGATGGGTCGGCACTGCCCTCGGGCGTGGCGATGGCCGAATTGCCCGTTTCCGGGCAAAGCAGATAGCCCGGCACCTTGTTCGGATGATTGTCGCCAAAAGTAAGTGCATAAGCGATCAGCGCTTCCTTCGCCTGGGCCAGGGCGGCGTCGCTGATTTCGTCGCGTCGGCTCTGTATCCGTGCGGCGGTGAAGCGCTCGACCATCAGCGTCGCGGTCGCCAGCACCAGCAAGCTCAGCATTATCAGCAATGCCAGGCCCCGCTGGCGAAGGCTGGCGGCCCTGCGCCTGGAGGTCATTGCGCGCCGCCGTCGATGACGATGCGGCCACCGGCCAGGCCGTCATGCCGCTCCCCAGTGCTGCGATCGAGGGATTCGCCGACCCGCAATCTTGCGGCGCTGCCGCCGTCGATGCCGAGGGTGATGCGAGCGGGATCCTGCGGCGAGAGCAAGACGTGAATTTTCGAATGAGACAAGGCTTGAGGCGCGCCGTTGATCCAAACCGTCGCTTTGCCGTCGGAGCGGCGCACGACGCCGTTGATGACCAGGACGGCGTCGTCCTCCAGTCCTGTCTGGCGATCGAGACCGCGGCGCTGCTCGGGGGTGAAGAACAGCCGACCGAGGCCGGCCGCCTGCGCCGGACAAGAAGCGGATGTCAGCGCCAGGAGGGCGGCCAGCGCAGCAAGGGCTGTGGGTATCCCGTTCATGGTTTTTCGCGCAGGGTGATCCAGTCTATGCTGCACGTTGCCTGCAGCCGGACTTCGTCCCTGCGCTGATCGTCACTGCCCGGCAGCCGTTCCAGCCGGCAACTGTGCAGGCGGGTGTATGCCGTCGCCGTGGCGCGCAGATCGGCGAGAAATCCGAGCAGTTCTTCCTCGTGTCGCAAGCGCAGTTCGAGCGTCATCCGGCTGGACATCATTTCGTAGCCATCGTCGCCAGCGCCGAGCGGTCGCTGCGGTGCCAGTTCGAAGCGCAGAGCCGGGAGTCTTCGCTGCGCCTTGATCTTGCCGATCTGCTCGACCCATGAGAGGCGATCCTCCCGGGCAAGGTAGCCGCGTTCCGCGAATTCCCGGTAGCGGGCGAGCTTTCGTCCGATGCTTCGCTCTTCGTCCTGCAGCGCTAACCGCCGGCGCTGCATCTCCTGGCGCGCCAGCGCTGTTTGGCGATAGTTTTGCCGCGCCGTCCGAACCAGCGTCAATGACGATTGCACCAGCCCCAGGCCGAGCAAGGCCAGCGCCAGGAGCAGCAAGAGGTGTCCGCGGACCGGCGCCAGATCGCGAAAGCCCAGGGGCGGCGGCATGATCACTTCAGGCTCACGATGCGCAGCGAGAACTGCGGCGCAGCGTGGCTCAAATCCGGGTCCGCATCCGCTTCGCCGCCCTTGAGCGAGTGACCCGAGCCGGTCTCGAAGGGTGACGCCAGGCCTTGTACCGCCACGAAGCGATCGCGGCGCAGTTCAGCGCTGAATCGCTCGATGGCGTCGAGCTGCGCGCGCGGATCGCGCGCCAATTCCATCGGGAGCCGGGCCATCAGCTCTGCGACGGGACGGCTCGGCTTGCCGTCGCCGGGACCGTCATCCCGCCAGTCGATGCGCTCGATGTCGATCCCGGGTACGGCTTCCAGGGCGCGACTGATCCGCTGGTACATCGGCTCCAGCGTCGCGGTTTGCTGATCGAGCCGATCATAGCGACGGACCGCCGCGCGCAGCTTGTCCATGCCGACCGGCAGGGGCGGCAGACGCCGGAGGGCGGCTTGATATTGCCGCCCGTCGCTCGCCGTCAGGCGGCGAAGCTGTTCGTTCCACTCGTTCAGCCGTCGGTATTCGAGCATGTGCGTTGCGCTGAAGAGCGCGCTGCCGGCCAGGATCGCGGCGCCAGCGCCGGTGAGCGCGAGCCGGATGCGCGCTATCAGGTAGTTGCGGCGCAGCGCGGCGGAGGCGAACTGGGCACGCGCCGGCCTGCGCATCATCAGGTGCAGGAACAGGGTCTCGCTGAACGAATCCGCAGGCAAGGTCTTGAGCCCGCTTCGCCTGGCTTCGGCGAGCAGGTCGATAAATACGAAGCGGACTTCGCCGCTGTCCCTGCAACATCGGCGGAACGCCGCAAGTTGCTGCGGATGGACCAATACGACGGTGGTGAGAGCGGTGTCGGGTTCGATGACGCGCTGAGCGACGAGGTACTGCGTTATTTTGACCGACTCCGTCGCCACCGTCTGTGGGCCGTCAGCTCCCAGCCGCGTCAGGCGCGACAGGCGCGGTTGTCCGTTCTCGAAAACGATCTGGTGCAAACCGCCGCAGCTCAGCGTCAGCAACTGATAGATCGGCATCGCGCCGGCAGCGATGCTGCCGGCGAGCAGCGGCGGAGTGTAGAGGCCGGCAAGCCGAATATCGGCTGCGGCCAACAGTTGGAGCCAAGGTTCGAGCTGCTGGCTGCCTGTTACGGCGGCGAACAGAAACTGCTCGTAGCGGCGCCCGTCCTTCTCCCGTCCCAACGGCAGGACGAGACTCAGCGGTGCCGCGTGGAAGTGCTGGGAGAGCTTGCGTGCGAGCAGGGCGTCGCGATCCCGGCCGCGGACTCTGGGGAGGCTATCGAACTGGAAACTGTCCTCGGCTTGCAGGGCGAGCAGGCGGAAAGTGCTGCGCCGGTGTTGCTCCAGATAGCGGGAGAAACCCTGCAATCCTTCGCTGTCGCGGGCGAAGGCGGCTTCGATGGAAACTTGTCCGGCGCGCCAACGGTGAGCGCTCAGTCGATCGCCGGCAAGGAGCAGCAGGCGCTGCGAGCTCATGGGCTTTCAGATCCCGATTCCGATCACGACGTCGTAGATCGGCCCGAGCGCGGCGAGCATCACCCAGCCCAGGATCAGGCCGACCACCAAGGTCAGAACCGGTTCGATCAGCGTTTGCAGGCGCTCGATGGCCTCGCGGACGTCGCGGTTGTAAAAGTAGCTGACGTTCAATAGCGCCGTATCCAGACCGCCGCTGCCCTCGCCAACGCGCAACATGCGGATCACCAGCGGCGGGAACAGGCCGACATTCTGGAATGCCGCGGTGAGACTCTGGCCCTCCTCGATCATCCGGCCGGCACGCACCAAACCGTCCTTGATGGCGACGTTGCCGACCACGTTTTCG
>JAJXTQ010000001.1 GCA_021783685.1 Pseudomonadota bacterium
GCGACAGCACGGCGTACTGGTAGAGCCGTTTGGCGGACGGGCGGCTGTTGTCGCTGGCGTCCTGCATCCCGATGTCGGTGAAGCCGGTCTGTTCCAGCGCGGCGCGGAAGGCGCCGCTGTAGGCGAAGGCCTTCACGCTCCAGCCCGAGGCCCATTCGTCCATGAGGGCCTGTTCCTCGGGCGTGAAGCGCGGACGGGCGGCGAAGAAGTCCGCCAGGATCAGCCGGCCGCCCGGCTTGAGCACGCGATAGGCCTCGCGGATGAAATCGGCCTTGTCCTCGGCATGGCACACCGATTCCACGGCCCAGACCACGTCGAAGCTGGCGTCCGGGTAGCCGGTCGCAACGAAGTCGCGCCGCTCGAAGCGGACCTTGTCCGTGACGTTGTGGCGCTTGGCGTTCTTGTAGGCCGCGTCGACCTGATGCGGGGTGATGGTGATGCCGGTGACCTGCGCGCCTTTCTCGCGCGCCAGCCAGATCGCGCTGCCGCCCACGCCGCAGCCGGCGTCGAGTACGGTGTCCTTGTCGGTGATGCCGGCGCGCTCCGCCAGGATCTGGTTTTCCCGCAGCAGGGCGTCGGACACGCCCTTGGTCGTCTCGTCCCAATAGCCGAAGTGCAGCGCCATGCACCGGTCCAGCCGCCACAGCATCCGGTAGTCGATGGCGCTTTCGTCGTAGTAGCGGACGATCGAGGCTTCGTAGTCCTTGCTGGTTCCCTGGCTCATGGCCTGCTGCTCCTGTGGCTCCGTGGGCGGTCGAGTGTGCCCGTCATGGGGCACGATTGCGAGACGATTATGGTGCATTCAGGGCGCATTCGCCGCGCCCTCGAGATAGGTCACCCCCGGCAGTTCACAGGCGCGGATCGCCCGCTGCAGCGCGTCGATCGCCGCGCGGCGTGGAAAACTGCGGCGCCAGGCCAGGGCGACGCGCCGCTGCGGCACGTTTGTGGCGAACGGCTTGACCTCGAGCAGGCCCGCCATCGCGGGAACGGCGAGTGCCGCCGTGCGCGGCAGCACGCTCACGCCGAGCCCGCTGGCGACCATCTGGCGCAGGGTCTCGAGGCTGGCGCCTTCGAAATCCTGCAGCGGACGGCGCTGCTGCTTGTCCGGCACACAGCGCGGGCAGGCTTTCAGAACTTGATCGCGGAAGCAATGCCCTTCGCCCAGCATCAGCACGTTTTCCTCGCCCAGATCCTCCGGCGCAATCGTGGCGCGCGCGCGCCAGGGATGCTGCGGCGGCGTGATGACGACGAAGGGTTCGTCGTAGAGTGCCAGGGTGTTCAGTACCGGGTGCTCATGGGGCAGGGACAGGATGATGACGTCCAACGCGCCCTGCCGCAGCCGTTCCGTGAGCACTGCGGTGTAGTTTTCCTCGATGACGAGCGGCATGTCGGGCGCGAACCGGGCGAGCGGGGCGATCAGGCGCGGCAGGAGATAGGGCCCGATGGTGTAGATGGCGCCGAGGCGCAGCGGGCCGCGCAGCGGATCCTTGCCGTCCTGGGCGATCTGGGTGATGAGGCGGGCTTCCTCCAGCACCACGCGGGCCTGTTCCAGGACGCGCAGGCCGATCGGTGTCGGCGCGACTTCGTTGCGATTGCGTTCGAACAGGGTCACGCCCAGTTCGTCCTCCAGCTTGCGCACGGCGACGCTCAAGGTGGGCTGGCTGACGAAGCAGCGCTCGGCGGCGCGGCCGAAATGCCGTTCGTGATCGAGCGCGATCAGGTAGCGCAGTTCGGTCAGGGTCATGGGCGCATCAGGCCATCTCGCCGGCCTCGCGCAGCCAGTCGCGGGGCTTGAGGTAGTCGCGGGTCAGCACGGCTTCCGCGCTGTCCGGCGCCGGGTGCCAGTCATATGTCCAGCGTGCCAGGGGCGGCAAGGACATCAGGATCGATTCGGTGCGCCCGCCCGATTGCAGTCCGAACAGCGTGCCGCGGTCGTAGACCAGGTTGAATTCCACGTAGCGGCCGCGGCGATAGAGCTGGAAGGCCCGCTCCGGCTCGCCGTAGGGGATGTCCCGGCGCCGCGCCACGATGGGCGCGTAGGCCGGCCAGAAATGATCGCCGACCTGGCGCAGGAAAGCGAAGCAATGCTCGAAGCCGCCATCGTTCAGGTCGTCGAAGAACAATCCGCCGACGCCGCGCGTCTCGCCGCGATGCGGGAGGTGGAAATAGCCGTCGCAGGCTGCCTTGAAGCGCTCGTAGGCATCGGGCGCGTACCCGGCGCAGGCGGCGCGCGCGGTGCGGTGCCAGTGCAGCACGTCCTCGTGGACCGGATAGTAAGGCGTGAGATCGAAGCCGCCGCCGAACCACCACACCGGCGCGGCACCCGGGCGCTCCGCGACGAACAGGCGGACGTTGGCATGGGTCGTCGGGACATGCGGATTGCGCGGATGAAAAACCAGCGAGACCCCGAGTGCCTGGAAGGAGCAGCCGGCCAGTTCGGGTCGCTGCGCCGTGGCCGACGGCGGCAGCTCGGTGCCATGCACGTGGGAAAAGTTGATGCCGGCCTGTTCCATGAGCGATCCGTCCGCGAGCACGCGCGTGCGGCCACCGCCGCCGTCGGGGCGCTCCCACAGATCTTCTTGAAAACCGGCGCCGCCATCGGCGGCTTCGACCGCGCTGCACAGGCGCGACTGCAGCTCCAGCAGATAGGCTTTGACCGCGGCGACATCGACTGTGTCGGTACTCATGGGGCTTCCTTCGAAGGACCGGGACGCAGGCAGCGCCCCGTGGCGAGATCGAAAATGGCCGTGGGACCGGCGAGACCGCCCAATCGGCCAGGCAGACAGGGCAGCGGTCCGAGCGTGCGCTGCACCGCCTGGCGGGAGCGCGCCGGCGGGTGGCCGCTGCGATTGGCGCTGGTCGAGACGATGGCGCCGCCAAAGGCCCGGCACAGCGCGCGCGCAGGTCCGTGAGCCGTTACACGCATGGCCAGCGTGGCGCGCCCACCGGTCAGGAGCGGATCGAGGCCGGGGCGGGCGGGGACGATCCAGGTGACCGGCCCGGGCCAGCTTGCCGCGAGCGGCTCGCGCTGCGCGGGGGTCAGGGGCGCCATGAAACGGCTCAGCTGGCTCATGTCGGCCGCGAGCACGATCAGCCCCTTGTCGGCGCGCCGGCTCTTCAGCGCCAGCAGCCGCTGCAGGGCCGTCGGCTGGTCGGGATCGCAGCCCAAGCCGAACACGCCTTCGGTGGGATAGGCGAGGATCGTCCCTGCGCGCAGCAATCGTGCTGCACGGCGCAGCTGATGGGGGGTCGGGAGCGCGTCAGCCCGCATCCGCCAGCGCCGTATCCTCGGCCGGCACCGCGTAGCCGCACTCCTTTTGCGGGCAGACCTTTTCGGTGCCGCGCCGCTTGGTGGTCTTGAGGGTCAGGATGGGCCAGCCGCATTGCGGACAGGGTTCTGCCAGCGGCGGATTCCAGACGGCGTATTTGCAACCTGGATACCGGTTGCAGGAATAGAACAGCTTGCCGTAGCGGGACTTGCGCTGCAGCAGTTCGCCCTCGCGGCATTCCGGACAGGCGACGCCGGTTTCGAGCGGCTTGACGAGCGGCTCGATGTGCTTGCACTGGGGATAGCTGCTGCAGCCGATGAACTTGCCGTAGCGGCCGTGCTTGATCTCGAGCGCCGAGCTGCATTCCGGGCAGACGCGCCCTTCCACGCGCTCGGGCGGGGCTTCCTCGCCCTTGTCCTCGAGGTTGCGGGTGTAGTCGCATTCGGGATAGCCGCTGCAGCCGACGAAGCGGCCGCGCCGGCCGAGGCGGATGGACAGCGGCTTGCCGCATTTCGGGCAGGCTTCCTCCAGCGCCTCGGTGGTGACCTCGGCGCGGGAGACGTTTTCCAGCGTCTCGTCGACTCGCTGCTTGAACGGCGCCCAGAAATCCTCCAGCACGGGCACCCATTCGCGTTCGCCGCGGGAGATGGCGTCGAGCTGATCTTCCAGTCGCGCGGTGAACTGATAGTCGACGTACTGGGTGAAATGCTGGGTCAGGAAGCGGTTGACGATGCGGCCGACATCGGTCGGCACGAAGCGCTTGCGATCCAGCACCACGTACTCGCGGTCCTGCAGGGTGGAGATGATGCTGGCATAGGTGGACGGCCGGCCGATACCGAACTCCTCCAGCGCCTTGACCAGTGTGGCTTCGGAAAAACGCGGCGGCGGCTCGGTGAAATGCTGGTCGGTCCGGATGTCCGCCAGCGGAATCGCTTCGCCTTCGGTGAGCGGCGGCAGTTCCCGGTTCTCGTCCTCGTCGCTCTGTTCGTCGCGCCCTTCCTGGTAGACCGCGATGAAGCCGGGGTGCACGAGGGTCTGGCCGGTGGCCCGGAAGCGGCCGGCATCGCCGGCGGCGAGGGTGGCGCCGACGGTATCGTAGGTGGCGTGCAGCATCTGGGAGGCCAGCGTGCGTTTCCAGATGAGGTCGTAGAGCTTGGCCTGATCGGGGCTCAAGGCGCGCCGCAGGGTATCGGGCGCGCGCGCGATCGCGGTGGGCCGGATGGCTTCGTGCGCTTCCTGTGCGTTCTTGGCGCGGGTCTTGTACATCCGCGGCTGGGCGGGGATCTGGTCCTTGCCGTAGCGCTCCCCGATGTAGGCGCGGATCTCCTCGACGGCGTCCTGCGCCAGCGCGACCGAGTCGGTGCGCATGTAGGTGATGAGGCCGACCTGCTCGCCGCCCAGATCGATGCCCTCGTAGAGCTGCTGCGCGATCTGCATGGTGCGCTTGGCCGTGAAGCCCAGCTTGCGCGCCGCTTCCTGCTGCAGGGTGGAGGTGATGAAGGGCGCGGCGGGGTTGCGTTTCTTCTGCTTGCGTTCGACACGCTCGATCGTCAGCGCGCCCTGCGCTGCTGCGAGCAGGTGTGTGCGCACCGCATCGGCGCGGGCAGCATCGGTGATCGTGAATTGCTCGATCTTCTCGCCCGCAAATTCGATGAGCCGCGCCGGGAAACGGTGCGCGCCCTTGCTCGACTCGGCTTCGACGGTCCAGTATTCGCGCGCCTCGAAGCGTTCGATTTCTTCCTCACGCTCCGCGATCAGCCGCAAGGCCGGGCTCTGCACCCGGCCGGCCGACAAGCCGCGGCGCACCTTGCGCCACAGCAAGGGCGACAGGTTGAAGCCCACCAGATAGTCCAGCGCGCGTCGTGCCTGCTGGGCGTTGACGAGGTCGGTGGAGATGTCGCGCGGGTGCTTCATCGCCTCGGTGATGGCGCGCTGGGTGATCTCGTGGAACACCACGCGCTGCACGGGCTTGTCCTTGAGCAGCCCTTTCTCCGCCAGAAACTGCTGCAGATGCCAGGAAATCGCCTCGCCTTCGCGGTCCGGGTCGGTGGCGAGGTAGACGACATCGGTCTTGTTGAGCGCGCTGGCGATGGCGTCGAGATGTTTGCTGCTGCGCGCGATGGGCGCGTACTTCATGGCAAAGCCGTGTGCCGGATCCACGGCGCCTTCCTTGGGCACCAGATCGCGGACGTGCCCATAGGAGGCCAGGACCTGAAACTCCTTGCCGAGATACTTGTTGATGGTCTTGGCTTTGGCGGGTGATTCGACGATGAGGAGATAGTGACTCATGGGCACGCATTCTGGGGTGGCTGAGATTCCGGCTGGCGGCCGGCAACCACCCCCCGGGGCAGGCGCAGGCGGTGCCGCGTATCAGTGGAACAGGCCGACCTGCTCCTCGAACATGAAATCCTCCATCCAGGCGTAGGGGCCTTCCTGCCCCGGCATGTTGAACAACACCATCAGCACGACCCACTTGACCTGTTCCAGATCGATGTCGTCCTCATCCAGCGCCATGATGCGTTCGATGACGATTTCGCGATGCAGGGGCGTGAGGATGCCGTTCTGGCCCAGATAGAGCAGCAGGCCGCGCATCTCGGTGTCCAGACGTTCCATTTCCGGCTCGGAAAACACCCGCACCGATAATTCCTGGCCGACCGGGGCGCAGGCATCGCTGTCCCGATGGGCGGCCAAGGCGTCGAGCCACTCGAAGGCTTTGTGAATTTCCCCGTCACGGAAGCCGGCGGCTTCCAACTCTTCCGTCAGATCGTCCCGGTCGGCATCCAGATCTGCTTCCTCGTCCATGTAGTGATCGAACAAGTAAATCAGCACATCGAGCATGCTTTCTTTCATCAACTCTCCCCGTCATCCGCGCAGCCGTCCGTAGCGACCGCCTGGCAGGACCTCCACAAGTCCCTGCAATTCCATGGTCAGGAGCATGGAGGAAAGCGTTTGCGGCGTCAATCCGGCCCGTTCCACCAGCTCATCCAGGCTGGCCGGCGCATGTCCCAGCGCGTCTAGCAGCGTCTGCATCCCGGGATCGGGGTGGGGTGCCGGGCCCGGCTGCACCTGAGTGGCCTGATCAGACTGCGGTCGTGCGATCTGAGCGGGGAGTTCTTCGAGAATGTCGGCGGCGGATTCGACCAGTTTGGCGCCTTGCCGAATCAGCGCGTGACAGCCGCGCGCCAGCGGGTTGTCGATGCTGCCGGGAATGGCGAAGACATCGCGGCCCTGTTCGGCTGCGAGCCTCGCGGTGATCAGAGACCCGCTGCGCAGGGCCGCTTCGACCACCAGCGTCCCCAGCGTCAGTCCGCTGATGATGCGGTTGCGCCGCGGAAAATGAGCCGGCAGGGCAGGCGTGCCCGGGGGCCACTCGCTGACCAGGGCACCCTCGGCGGCCAGTTCTTCGGCGAGCCGGGCATGACTGCGCGGATAGACCGTGTCCAGGCCGGTGCCACATACCGCCACCGACAGGCCGCCGGCCGCCAGTGCGCCTCCGTGCGCGGCGGCATCGATGCCCACGGCCAGACCGCTGGTGACGATGAGTCCGTAGCGAACCAGATCGCCGGCGAAGTCGGCGGCCATGCGACGCCCGTTGCCACTGGGATTGCGGCTGCCGACGATGGCCAGCGCGGGCTGGCCGAGCACTTCCGGGTCGCCCTTGACGAAGAGCAGGGGCGGCGCCCCCGGCAGGACGGCGAGCCGTTCCGGATAGGCCGGATGGCCCAGGCAAAGCAGGTGGTGCCGGGGTCGTTCAAGCCAGCGCAGATCGGATTCGACCAACGGCCAGTTCGGGCAACGCAGTTGGGCCCGCAAGGCCGCCGGAACACCGGCGTCGGTCCAGCCGGCATCGCCAGCCGCCAGCACCTGCACACAGCTGCCGAAGTGTGCGACCAGTCGCCCGAAGGTGATCGGACCGACACCGGGCAGACGCAGCAGCGCCAGCGCCGCTGCGCGTTCGCGCTCAGGGCTCGCGCAGTCCGTCATGAAGGCGTGGCGACACGGTCACCGATCTTGATGCTGCGGGTGCTGCGCACGATCAGGCCTTGGCTGACCGACTCGGACACGTGGAAGATGAGCACGGCGCCGATGACGCGTTCGGGAAGCGCCACGGTGCCGCCGCGCACCGGATCTTCCATCCGACCCTCCGCGCCGTATACGATGAGGACGTGGCCGACTTTCAGCCCGGCGCCGGTGCCCACGCTCACGGTGACCGATTGATGTTGGCCGGCCTGTGAAATGGCGTCGGTGAGCAACAGGACGCGTCCGGAGACGGCCTGGCTGGGCGTGCTGGGCAGGAGATCGGGGAGCGTGACCGACTCGGGCACGGCGAGCAGGCGTTGTTTCGCCCGGATTTCCCGGCGACTCTGGATGATGAGCGCTTCGGCCGGATCGCCGGCCTGCAGGATGCGCGCGCTGCCCAGGACGTCCACCTGATAGCCCAGCAGCTTGCGGGTGTCCGGATCGCGGAGCGCGCTGCCGCTTTCGGTGACGATCTGGAACACGGTGCCGGCGGGCGCATCCGTGCCGCGAACATAGATGCGGTCACCCGAGCCCATGATCAACTGTTCGGCATTGAATGCCCGCAACACGTAGGGGCTCTTGGTCAAGGTCTTGGGATCGACCGATGCGGTCTCGCTGAGAAAAGGGGCGATGCGTTCGTAGGGCAGCGCCGGAATGGCCGTTTCGACGGGTTCGCGGCGGATGGTGGGGACCCGTCGCTCGACGGGCAGGGGTGGCTCGACCGGCTGGAGCCTGAGCTGACCGTCGATCATGGCGACTTCGAGTTCATCGCCGGGATAGATCCGGTGCGGATTGCGAACCTGAGGATTGGCACGCCACACCTCCGGCCACCGCCAGGGATCGCGCAGGAAGCGTGCCGCGATATCCCACAGGGTGTCGCCCCGCCGCACCACGTAACGAGCGGGGCGATCCTCGCGCCAGACCACGGGGACCGTGGCGGCCGGCGCGGTCGCCCCCCCGGTTTCGTAGGGGATGGCCTGCGCGTCCGTGGACGCGGACCGCAGTTCCGGCGGCGCCAGCGGCGCCCGCGGCGCGTCGGCGGGGGGCGTGGAATGGGTACAGGCGGCGATCACCGTCGCCAGGGCGGCGGCAAACAGTCGCGGAACCGGCCGCGGGGGATTTTGCATCGACACGGCATCCCTCTTGCGTGCGTGCCCTTTTGGCAAAGGGGTATACTGAAAGGGCAAATCCGGCGCCCCTGCTCGAGATCCGATCAGCGGTGCCGATGAGGTTAACGACGCGATCGCCGCCGACTTTACGAAGACGCCATGGCCACACTCGAGATTCTGCATTTTCCCGATCCCCGTCTGCGGCGCCGGGCGCTGCCGGTGCCGCAGGTCGACGATGCCGTGCGACGCATGCTCGACGACATGCTGGACACCATGTACGACGCCAAGGGCGTCGGTTTGGCCGCCACCCAGGTCGACATCCATCTGCGCATGCTGGTGGCCGATGTCTCCGATGAGCGCAACCAGCCTTTGTATCTGGTCAACCCCGAGATCGTTGCCCGCGACGGCCTTCAGGAGAGCGAGGAAGGCTGTCTCTCGGTGCCGGGTGTCTATGAACCCGTGCGGCGCGCCGAGCAGATCCGGGTGCGCGCGCTGGGGCGCAGGGGCGAGCCGCTGGAATTCGACGCGGACGGCTTGCTGGCCGTCTGCATCCAGCACGAGATCGACCACCTCGACGGCAAGCTGTTCGTCGATTACCTCTCCGAGCTCAAGCGTCAGCGCATCCGCAAGAAGCTGCAAAAGCAGCAGCGCACCGCCGAACCTGCGGGCATCGCCGGCTGAGTCGGGTTCCCCGGCCGCGACGGGCTTGTTGCGCCTCGCGTCGGTATCTCGCCGGATCGCGGACCGTGATGCGTCTCTTGCCGTCCCGCCGACCGCCTCTCCTCCCTGAACGGAACCTGCATGCGTATCGTCTTTGCCGGCACCCCTGAGTTCGCCGTCCCCACGCTCGAGGCCCTGCTCGCCAGCGGCCACGACCTGGCCGGCGTCTACACGCAGCCCGACCGCCCCGCAGGGCGCGGCCGGCAGGTGCAGGCCTCGCCGGTGAAGATGCTGGCCGCCGCCCAGGGGCTCGCGGTCTTTCAGCCCGGGACGCTGCGCGATCCGGCCGCGCAGGCGGCGCTCGCGGCGCTCGCGCCCGACCTGATGGTGGTGATCGCCTATGGCCTTTTGCTGCCGCAGGCGGTGCTCGACCTGCCCCGGCTCGGCTGCGTCAATCTGCACGCGTCCCTCTTGCCGCGCTGGCGTGGCGCCGCGCCGATCCAGCGCGCCATCCTGGCCGGTGACACCGAAACCGGCATCACCCTCATGCAGATGGATGCGGGGCTCGACACCGGCGCCATGCTGATGCGCCGCGCCTGTCCCATCGGTCCGCATGAAACCGCCGCGGAGTTGCACGACCGGCTGGCCCGGATGGCGGCCGAGGTGATCACGCAGGCGCTGCCGGCGCTGGCCGAGGCCCGTTTGACGCCCCAGCCGCAACCCGCCGCGGGCGTGACCTACGCCGCCAAGCTGGACAAGGCAGAGGCCTGGATCGACTGGCACCAGAGCGCCCCGGCGATCGACCGGCAGATCCGCGCCTTCAACCCCTGGCCGGTGGCCCAGACCCGGCTCGGGGATCAGGTGCTGCGCATCTGGCGCGCCCGGCCGGAACCGGACCATCCGGAAACTGCCGCGCCGGGGACGGTCGTGCAGGCGGACCGGACGGGCGTCGCGGTCGCCACCGGGGCGGGTCGGCTGTGGGTGGAGCAGGCGCAGTTGCCCGGCGGCCGGGCGCTGCCGGCGGTCGAGCTGGCGCGCGGGCGGGCGCTGCCGGGGGTCTGTCTTGGGCGCTGAGGCAGGCGCGCGGTTGCGCGCCGAGGCCGCCCGGGTCGTTGCTGCCGTGGTGCACGGTGGCGCTTCGTTGAATGCCGTGCTGCCTGGGGCCCTGGCGGCAGCGGCGCCGGTCGAGCGCGGCCTCCTGCAACAGCTTTGCTACGGCAGCCTGCGCTTCGGTCTGCGCTATCGCGCCGTGCTGGCGCAGCTCATGCCCCGGCCGCTCAAGGCGCGCGAAGCCGACCTCGAGGCGCTGCTGTGGGTGGGCCTGCATCAGATCGATGCGCTGGGCCTGCCGTCGCACGCGGCCGTGCATGCGACCGTCGGCGCCTGCCCCCTGCTCGGCAAGGCATGGGCGCGCGGGCTCGTCAACGGCGTGCTGCGCAATGCGCTGCGCGAGCCTGCGCGGCTCGATCCCGAGCGGATGACCGATCCGCAGGCGCGCCATGCTCATCCGGCCTGGTTCATCGCGCAGCTCCAGCGCGACTGGCCGGCGCAATGGGAGGCCATCCTCGCGGCCAACAACCGCCAGGCGCCGATGACGCTGCGTGTCAACGCCCGCCACCTGGACCGTGTGGCCTATGCCGAGCTGCTGCAGGCGCAGGGCCTTTCCAGTCGGCCGGCACCGCACACCGAGGCGGGATTGACGCTCGAACACCCGGTGGCGGTCGATCGGCTGCCCGGCTTCACGCAAGGCTGGGTGAGCGTGCAGGACGGCGCGGCCCAGCTCGCGGCGCCGCTGCTCGATGCCGCGCCCGGCATGCGGGTGCTCGACGCCTGCGCGGCGCCGGGCGGGAAGACGGCGCATCTGCTGGAGCGCACCGCCGACATCGAGCTCGTCGCGCTGGACGTGGACGCGGCTCGCCTCGGGCGTGTCCGCGAGACGCTGGACCGGCTCGGGCTCGCCGCCGAGATCCGCTGCGCCGATCTCGCCCAGCCCGGCCAATGGCACGACGGCCGACCGTTCGATCGCATCCTGCTCGATGCGCCCTGTTCGGCGACGGGTGTGATCCGGCGTCACCCGGACATCAAGCTGCTGCGGCGCGAGACCGACATCGCCGCTCTGGCCGCGCGTCAGGGTGAATTGCTCGAGGTTGCCTGGGGGTTGCTGGCGCCAGGCGGGGTACTGCTCTACGCCACCTGCTCGGTGCTGCGCGCCGAAAACGAGGCCGTCATCGCGGCCTTCATGGCGCGGCATCCCGACGTGGCGGCCGATGCGCTGGCCCGATCCTGGGGTCGTCCGGCGGGCGTGGGGCGGCAGATGATGCCGGGCGAGGATGGCGCCGACGGCTTTTTCTACGCCCGTTTGCGACGGTGCATCCCATGAACGCAGGGCATCCGAGCCCGCATGATGGCCGCGGGCCTCGCGGCGCGGTCAGAACGCGACGCGCAGGCCCAGGTCGTAGAGGGCCGCGTCGGCGCTGACGCTCGCCCCTGCCTGCAGGCCCAGCGGGCCGTAAACGGACCAGACCCCGCCAGCCCGCAGGATCGCCTCGTTGTCATCGAACAGGCCAGCCTGATAGAGCGCGGCGATGTTGAGCTCCAGCATCGCTTTCGCCATATAGCGCACGCCGGCCCCCACGCGGAAACCGTCGTCCTTGCCGTCCTCGAATCGATCGGGGGTATCGACGTCGCGGCGCAGCCAGGCACCTTCGGCGAAGAAATCCATGTCCTCGGCCACCGACTGGCGGTAACCCCCGCCGATGACCAGGTCGGAAAAATCGACATCGCCGCCATCGGCTTCGAGATAGGCGTTCTCGATGAGGCCATAAAAGTGGTCGGCAAAGCCCAGCGAGATCCGCACCGCCGGCCCGTCGAATTCATCGTCGAGGGTCTCGGCGCCGCTCCGGTCGAGCATGCGGTAGCCCAGATCGACGTAGTCGTAACCGATCGGCTGCGCCTGCGCCATGCCGGCCGTGAGCAGCAACACCGCACCGATCCATTGCTTCTGCTTCATGAGATCCCCCAAAAGAAAAAAATCGCCTCGTCCGGCCCGTCATCAATCCTGTGTTGCCGCCCGCGCCCGCGCGATGGCGGCCCGCACCTGCTCCGGCGCGGTCCCGCCGTATACGGCCCGTGCCGCGAGCGAACCCTCCAGCGTCAATACCTCGTAGACATCGGCCCCGATCAGCGGGCTGAAGGACTGTAGCTGGGCGAGGCTCAGCGCCGAAAGGTCGCAGCCTTCGCGCACCCCCAGGGCCACGGCCTTGCCGACGACCTCATGGGCATCGCGAAAGGCGACCCCCTTGCGCACCAGATAATCGGCCAGATCGGTCGCGGTGGCAAAGCCCTGCCGCGCGCTTTCCCGGCACCGGTCCCGCTTGACGGCGATCGCCGGCACCATGTCGGCAAAGGCGCGCAGGCAGCCGGCCAGGGTGTCGATGGTGTCGAACAGCGGTTCCTTGTCTTCCTGATTGTCCTTGTTGTAGGCCAGCGGCTGGGCCTTCATCAGGGTCAACAGCGCCATCAGGTGGCCATAGACGCGCCCGGTCTTGCCTCGCACCAGTTCCGGCACATCCGGATTTTTCTTTTGCGGCATGATCGAGGAGCCGGTGCAGAAGCGGTCGGGCAGCTCGATGAAGTCGAACTGCGCGCTCGACCAGAGCACCAGCTCTTCGGAAAACCGCGACAGGTGCATCAGGATCAGGCTGGCGGCGGCATTGAACTCGATGGCGAAATCGCGATCGCCCACCGCGTCCAGCGAATTCTCGCTCACCGACGCAAACCCCAGTTGTTCGGCGACGAAATGACGGTCCAGCGGATAGACCGTGCCGGCGAGCGCCGCCGATCCCAGCGGCAGCACGTTCACGCGCCCGCGGCAATCGGCCAGCCGCGCACGATCCCGAACCAGCATGGCGTGCCAGGCCATCATGTGGTGACCGAAGGTGACGGGCTGGGCGACCTGCAGATGGGTGAAACCGGGCATCACGGTCTCGGCCTCGCGCTCGGCCAGATCGAGCAGCCCCGCCTGCAGGCGCTCCAGCTCGGCGCCGAGACCGTCGATGGCGTCGCGCAGGTAGAGCCGGATGTCGGTCGCGACCTGGTCGTTGCGCGAGCGGCCGGTGTGCAACTTCTTGCCGGCCTCGCCGATGCGGGCCACGAGGCGGGCCTCGATGTTCATGTGCACGTCTTCGAGCGCCACCGACCATTCGAAGCGACCGGCCTCGATCTCGGCGCGGATGTCCTCAAGTCCGGTCACGATCTGCGCCAATTCGGCCTCGGTCAGCACGCCGATGCGGGCCAGCATGCGGGCGTGCGCGATGGAGCCGGCGATGTCCTGGCGATAAAGCCGTCGATCGAAGCTCACCGAAGCCGTGAAGGCTTCGACGAAGGCATCGGTGCCTTCGGTAAAACGGCCGCCCCAGGGCTTGGCGGAAGATTGCGGACCACTCATGGGGGCTCCATTGCAAAAGGCTGCGCGGGCGGTCGCGGGCATCAAAACCCCGGCCATCCTGCCGATAAGGCGGATTATATCGGGCTCCTACTCGCGCATCATGCCAGACAGAGACAGATCGGCTTTGCTTACGGGTGATCCTGCCGGTTCTTCTCCGGCGCGGGACGGGTTCTTTCTGCCCGATCTGTGCGATATGCGCCGGCTGCTGGGGGTGGTGCTGAGCGCCCAGATCCTCGCCTTCGTGCTGACGCTGGTGATGTCGCCGGTCGATTTCTGGTTGCAGTTGAGCCGGGTTTCGCTTTTTGCGCAGGCCGTAGCGCTCCCGGCCTGTGCGCTGTCCTGCGTCCTGCGGACGCCTTTGGCCCGAACGCCGCTGCCGGTTGCCAGTGCCGCCATGCTCGGCATCGTCGCCGTTCTCGCCATGGCGGCGGCATGGGTGGGGCAGCGGCTGTCCGGCGACGCCGGATCCTGGCCCGCCCGTCCCTGGCGAACGCTCCTGCAGCCGGCCCTGGTTGCCGTCCTGCTGGTCGGGGTCGCGCTGCGCCACCTCTACGTCCAGCACGCACTCACCCAGCGGCTGCGCGACGAACTCGGCTGGCGTATCGATGTCCTCCAGGCGCGCATTCGCCCGCACTTCCTGTTCAATACCCTGAATACGATCACGGCACTGGTCCGCAGCCGGCCGAATTTGGCGGAGACCGCGCTGGAGGACCTCGCGGACCTGTTTCGCGCCAGTCTGGAGCGGCCCGGGCGTTTCGTCACGCTCGCCGATGAACTGGCGCTGTGCCGGCAATACATCGACCTCGAAACGCTGCGGCTGGGAGCGCGGCTGAACGTGGAATGGGATCTGGGCGCGGTGCCGGGTGAAACCCTGATCCCCGCGCTGAGCCTGCAACCCTTGTTCGAAAACGCCATCTATCACGGCATCGAGACGTGTCCGGGAGGAGGCACGATCCGCCTGCAGGTCGTGCACGAGGGCGACCTGATCACGCTGACGATGCGCAATCCCCGTGGGGGACCGCCGGAAAAGCGGCGCGGATTGGCGTTGGCCAACATCCGGCAGCGCTGGGCGCTCTGCTTCGGCGAGCAGGCGCGATGGCAGGTTCGCCAGGACGCTGCCGCCTACGAGGTCGTTCTCGTGTTTCCCTGCCGGATGCACAGCAGCGGGTGGGAGGCGGGCGAGCGATGAACATCCTGATCGTCGACGATGAAGCGCCCGCCCGCCTCCGGTTGCGCCAGCTGATCGGCGAGTTGCCCGAGCATCGGGTGGTGGGGGAGGCGGATGACGGCGAGGCGGCACTGGCGGCGTGCAGGCGCGAGACGGTGGACGTCGTGCTGCTGGACATTCGCATGCCGGGGCGGGACGGTCTGGAGATCGCCCGGCAGCTGGCGGATCAGCCGCGCGCGCCGGCGGTGGTGTTCGTGACGGCCTTTGCCGAACACGCGGTGGACGCCTTCGAGGTGCAGGCATCCGATTACCTCGTCAAGCCGGTACGACGCGAACGACTGGTTCAGGCGCTCGCGCGTGCGCAAGCGCGTGTGGACCTGCCGTCCGCAAGGTCCGCAGCGCCCGTCGCAACCGCTCGCGACCATCTCAGTGCGCGGCTCGGCGCCGTGGTGCGCCTCATCCCGGTCGATGAGGTGCGGTATTTCCGGGCGGAGCAGAAGTATGTGACGGTCCGCGATGGTGCCGGTGAGTGCCTCATCGAGGATACGCTGAGCCGGCTCGAGGCGGAGTTTGCCGGGCGCTTCGTGCGCGCGCACCGCAATGCGCTGGTGGCCGTGCGCTTTCTGCAGCGCCTGCAGCGGCAGGGGCTCGGGTATGGACTGTGGCTGCAAGGTTGCGCCGAGCCGGTGGCCGTGAGCCGACGCCACCTGCCCGTGATCCGGCAGGCGCTACGGACGCGCTAGCGCGGGCAATCATTGCGGTGCGGGGGCCGCCCTTCTACGATGCGGGCTCCTTCCGGCCCATCAGGAACGCTCGCATGTCCGACCGAGTCTTGCGCATCGCCACCCGCCGCAGCCCGCTGGCGCTGTGGCAGGCCGAGCACGTTGCGGCGCGGCTGAAAGCGCTGGACCCGGCCCGGGAGGTGGCGCTCGTGCCGATCAAGACCCAGGGTGACCGGATTCTGGATGTGCCCCTGGCCAAGATCGGCGGCAAGGGCTTGTTCATCAAGGAACTGGAACAGGCGCTGCTGGACGGCGTGGCCGATCTGGCCGTGCATTCGATGAAGGATGTGCCTGCCGAATTACCGGCGGGCCTCTGTCTGGCCGCACTGCTCGCCAGTGCCGATCCGCGCGATGCGCTGCTCAGCCGGCATCCGGGAGCCTGGGCGGGTCTGCCGGAGGGCGCATGGGTCGGCACCTCCAGCCTGCGCCGGCAATGCCAGCTGCGGGCCCAGCGTCCCGACCTGAGGTTCGCCTTCCTGCGCGGCAATGTCGGGACCCGGCTGAGCAAACTCGATGCGGGCGATTTCGATGCCATCGTGCTGGCCGCGGCGGGGCTCGACCGGCTCGGGCTAGCCGAGCGCATCAGCGAGCGGCTGCCGCCCGAGATCAGCCTGCCGGCGGTCGGGCAAGGGGTGATCGGCATCGAATGCCGCGAGGACGACGCAGACCTGCGGGCGTGGCTGTCGCCGCTGGAAGACCCTTCCAGCCGGCAGCGCGTCACGGCCGAGCGGGCCTTGAACGCCGGGCTGCACGGCGGTTGCCAGGCACCCATCGCGGCGCATGCGCGGCTCGACGGCGCGGCGCTGGTGCTCGACGCGCGGGTGGGCGCACGGGACGGCGGTGTGTTGGCCGACCGCATCGAGGGCCCGGCGAGCGCGGCCGCATCCCTGGGGCATGCGCTGGCCGAGGCGCTGTTGGCCCGCGGCGCCGATCGACTGCTGCGCGAATGGGGGGCGCTCGAGCCGTGATCGCGACCGCCCCGCTGGCCGGCCTGCGCGTGCTGGTGACGCGGCCGGCGCATCAGGCGGCGGGCCTGTGCCGGCGCATCGAGGCCGCCGGCGGCGTGCCGGTGCGCCTGCCGATGATCGACATCGCTCCCCCGGGGGATCCGCAAGCCGCGCAGCAGGCCCTGGACGCCGCGCTCGACGCCGATTGGCTCATCTTCACCAGCGCCAATGCGGTCGATGGCGCTCTTGCGTTGCGACCGGCCCTGCTGGATCGCAGCCGCGCGCGCATCGGCGCCATCGGCCCGGCCACGGCCGCGGCGCTGGCCCGAGCCGGGCGCTCGGCCGATCTGGCCCCCATCGGGGATTTCCGCAGCGAGACCTTGTTGCAGCATCCCGATCTGGCGCAGGTGGCAGGGCGGCGCGTGGTCGTCGTCCGGGGCGAATCCGGGCGGGCCCTGCTGGGCGACACCTTGCGCGAGCGTGGTGCCCGGTTGACCTATGCCGCGGTCTATCGACGCCTGTGTCCGCTCATCCCGGCGGCCGATGTCGAGCGCGCATTGACCGTGCCGCGCGTGCCGGAGCTTCTGGTCTTCACCAGCCCGGATGCGCTCGCCCATTTCTTCGCGCTGGTGCCCGAGGGGCCGCTGCGTCAGGCCGTGCGGGCGTCGCAAGTAGTGGTGGTGAGTGAGGCTATGATAAAACAGGCCGAAAAAATGGCCTTCGTGCCGCCGCCGGTTCGGGCCCCACCGGATGAGTCAGGGCTGGCGGACGAACTGATACGGTGGGCGCAGCGAGCAACCCCGCCCGTTCCGCCCCCGGTTCCGTCGACATAAGGAAGTCGCAATGCCTGAATCCGTTCCCCCGGTGGCACTGAGCAACGGTGACCGAGCCGTGTCGAGATCGCGTCGCATGCTGGGGTCCATGATCCGTTTTCTGCGCGCCGTTTTGCTGCTGGCGATGGTGGCGGCCATCGTCGTGCTCTTCGAGCAGGTCAGCGACATCAACGGGATTCGGGCGGCATTCGGCGATCGCCTCGATGAAGTCCGCACCCGCGTCGCCGAATTGCGGGCCGCTCAGATGCCGGCGACGGAGGTCGAGCGTCGACTGACCGCCTTGCAGACCGAGCTCCAGGCAACCCGGGAGCAGGCTCAGGCAACGGCGCGGCAGGTCGATCCGGTGCTGGAATTGTTGCGCCAGGGGCGCCCGGCCTGGTATCGCGCCGAAGCCGTGTATCTGATGCAGATGGCCAATCAGGCCTTGCAACTGCGTGGCGATGCCGCCGCTGCCCTGCGAGCGCTCTGGTTGGCCGACAGAAATCTCGAGACGCTGGGCGATCCGCGGCTGTTGGGTGTGCGCGAGACGCTGGCGCGGGAAATGGCGGACCTGCGCGCGCTGCCCACGGTCGATGTGCCCGGGATTTCGCTGCAGCTGTCCACCCTGGCGGGCAATGTCGAGCAATGGCCGCTGCGCCGTCACGTTCCCCAGCGTTGGGCGCCGAGCGGGACGGATGCGCCGGCAGCCTCGTCCGATGCAATGTGGCAACAGTGGCTGGCCCAGTTGCGCCGACTCGTCGAGATCCGCCGCGCCGAGGGGCCGATCGCGGCGCTGGCATCTCCGGAGCTCGAACGGCTGCAGCGGCTGCAGACCATCCTGCAATTCCAGGCCGCCCGGATCGCCCTGCTGCAGCGGGATGCCGCCACGTTCCGGGCAGAGCTCGGCGGCGCGCTCGGCAGCATCGACCGCTTCTTCGACGCGGCCGATCCCGCGGTCGGGACGGCGCGGCAGCAACTCGAAGCCCTGCGCGAGATGCCCATCGATCCCAAACGTCCCGACCTTTCCGCATCCCTGACGCAGTTGCGCGCCCTGGAAGCCCAGATGGTGATGCCATGAGGTGGGCGATTCTGCTGCTGGCGCTTCTGGGGCTCGGGACGGCGGCGGGATTGCTGCTGCAGGACGACAACGGCTACGTGCTGCTCGCCTGGGGCGGTTGGACGGTCGAAACCTCGCTGGTCACCTTCGGGGTCCTGACACTGCTCGCGCTGACGGTGCTGGGGCTGCTGTGGCGGCTGCTGGTCGCGCTGTGGCGGCTGCCGGGCCGTCTGCGCCGCCGCCGGCACGTCCGGCACATGGCCCGGGCCCGCGCGGCGCTGCACACCGCCGTCCTCGATCTGCAGGCGGGCCGCTACGCCTTCGCGGAGAAAGCCCTGGTCAAATACGCCGAGGCGGAAGCGCCCGGCGTGAATTACCTCCTTGCGGCCCGCGCCGCCCATCGCCAGCAGGCACCGCTCCGGCGCGATCGCTATCTCCGGCAGGCCTTCGAGGCGGACGTGTCTGGGCAGTCCGCGGTCCTGATCGCCCAAGCCGAGATGCAGCTCGACGATCAGCACGACGAGCAGGCGCTGGCGACCCTGTCGCTGCTCGATGCCCCGGCGGTGGAGACCCGCCGGCTGCAGTTGCTGGTGCGATGCCATCTGGCACGCCGCGACTGGACCGCACTGCGAGGCCTGCTGCCGCGCCTGCGCGACTTCGGCGCCCTGCCCGCCGATGCCCAGCGGCGACTGGAAGTTCAGGTCTTTGCCGCGTCGATGGCGATGGCCGTAGAGCGCGGCGACGTGGGTGCCCTCGAGGCGGCCTGGACGGACGCCGGGCGCGAGTTGCGCCACGAGACGCCGCTTGCGCTGGCCTATGCGCGGGGCCTGGCGCACCTGAACCAGGCCGCTCAGGCGGCCGAGGTCATCGAGCAGCATCTCCGGACCCATTGGTCGGAGGAGATGGTCGATCTCTACGGTCGCCTGCACGCCGGGCTACGGGCGCGGCCGCTGGAACAGATTCAGGGGTGGATCGGTCAGTACGGCGAGCAGCCGGTGCTCCTGCTGGCGGCGGCGCGCCAGTGTCGTCATGAGCGCATCTGGGGCAAGGCGCGGCAATACTACGAGGCCGCGCTGGCGGCTGCTCCGGATGCCTCGGCCTATCAGGAGCTGGCGGAACTGCTGCTGCAACTCGACGAGCCGGCTCAGGCCCAGGAACTGTTCCGGACGGGCCTCGTGCGCCTGAATCGGAGCGGCGCGCTGCCGGCCGTCTTTTCTGGCGATGTCCCGATTCTGCCACCTGGCTAGCCGAACGGCCCCGACTCTTGCGCGCCCACCCATCGAAGCGAACGGATCGACCACAGACCGCCATGAATGCCAGCCTGACCTTGACCGCCAGCTGCCCCGATCAGGTCGGTATCATCGCCGCGATCAGCGGCCTCGTTGCCGAGCATGGCGCGAGCATCACCGAAGCGAGCCAGCATTCCGATCCGGTGACGCGCCATTTCTTCATGCGTTACGAGATCGACGCCACTCGATTGCCCTTCGGCAAGGCGGGGTTCGAGCAAGCACTGCGTCCGCTGGCCGAGCGATTCGGCATGGACTGGCAGGTGTCGTCTTCGCAGGCGCCCTACCGGGTGTTGATCCTCGTCAGCAAGCAGGATCACTGCCTGTCCGACCTGCTCTATCGGTGGCGCCGGCGGGATTTCATCTTCGATCTGGTCGGCGTGGTGTCCAATCACGAGGATCTGCGGGCCGACGTGGAACAGGCCGGAGTGCCGTATCACCACGTGCCGGTGACGCCCGGGCGCAGGGCGGTGGCGTTCGAAGCGATCGAGCGCCTGTTCGAGGATACGCGTGCCGATGTCATGGTGCTGGCGCGCTACATGCAGATCCTGCCGGGCGAACTGTGCGCCCGCCTGCCACACCGCATCATCAACATCCACCACAGCTTCCTGCCGTCTTTCGTCGGGGCCAGTCCCTATCGTCAGGCTTACGAGCGCGGGGTGAAGATCATCGGGGCCACCTGCCACTACGTGACCGAGGAACTGGATGCCGGGCCGATCATCGAGCAGGACGTGATGCGGGTGCACCACGGCGACTCGGTGGAGCGCATGGTCGCCCTGGGGCGCGACGTGGAGCGCGCCGTGCTCGCACGCGGCCTGCGCTATCACGTGCAGGATCGGGTGCTGGTGCACGGCAACAAGACCGTGGTGTTCCCGTGAGCCGTGCCGGCATCCGGATCGGCTGGGCGAATGCGTGGCCTTGGATGCTGCTCCTCTGCGCATCGCCGCCGGCCGCGCGGGCCGACTGGAACTACGAGCTGGGCTATCGTTTCGCGCACGTCGATGGCGCCGCGCCGGCCGACGTGTCCTACAACGCCGATCTGCAGGGCGTGCACCTCGCGTTTCGTGAGGCGGTGCGGGGCTGGCGGGGCGAACTGGCCGGGGGTTATCAGGTGGGCAGCGCCGATGTGGCGGCGCCGGGACAGGCGCTCGACACGTCCGATGAGACGGCTTGGGAAGCCGAATACCGCATCGGGCCGGAGATCACCCCGAATGTGTGGGCGTTCGGCGGCCTGGCGCATCGGCGCTGGGACAGCGACGCCCAGAACGGCGATCTCGAGCGGCGATTCACCTACTCGCCCGTCGGGCTGGCCGTCGCACTGCCGGCTGCATGGCAGCTTTTCGGCGAATTCGCGCTCGAGTATTGGGCCGTGTGGGATGTCGACGTGGAGACGGCCGTGGCGGGCGGCGCGCTGCCCGATGCCGGGTCCGGATGGCGCGTCGCGGCCAGCCTCGCCTGGCCGTACGGCGCCGGGCAGAGTCTGCTCGTCAACCCCTATTACGCCGACTGGGAACTGGACGGCGGCCTTCAGTCCAACGGCGTCGATGCACAGGTGGTCGGCGTCAACCTCGGTCTGCGCTGGCGCTGAATCCTCGGTCAGGCGATCAGCCTCCCTCGCGGCGCCGGCGCGCCCGCGCCTCCCCGCCGCCAACACAAAAAAGTTGTACAAACACGAACGCCCGTTGCGCCGCTGCGCGCCTGCATACCCGCGCCGCGCCCTGCAGCAACCTCTGAGCGCCCTCGATCCAGCGTTTGGCGCGACCATCGGCTCGCGCCTGCATCGGATTTGCACAAAAGTTTGACACGTCCGCGGCCGTCATGTACAAGTATTGTACACAGACGATGCGCGCCGGCTCCGCGGCCACCGTCGCCTGAAGGTCCGGTCGCACAAGACCCTTGAGGGAGGGGAGCCATGAACATCGCCATCGTCGGTAGCGGAATCTCGGGCCTTTCGGCGGCATGGATGCTGGCGCGCCAGCACGATGTGACGGTGTTCGAGCAAAACGACTATCCCGGCGGGCATACCCACACCGTGGATGCGCCGAGCCCGAGTGGCACCCTCCCGGTCGACACCGGGTTCATCGTGTACAACGAAGCCAACTATCCGCTGCTCACGGCCCTGTTTCGCCACTTGCACGTGGCGACCCGGGACAGCGACATGTCGTTCGGGGTGTCGATCGACCAGGGCACGCTCGAGTACGCCGGCGACAACCTGCGCACGCTGTTCGGTCAGCGGCGCAATCTGGTCAACCCCGCCCACTGGCGACTGCTGACCGAGATCCTGCGCTTCAACCGCCTCGCCCGGGCGCTGATCGATGACCCCGCTCTGGAAGCCCAGACGCTCGGCGATTTCCTCGATGCGCACCGGTTCGGCCTCGCCATGCGCATGCGCTACCTGCTGCCCATGGCGGCAGCCATCTGGTCCTGCCCGCCACAGACCATGCTGGGCTTTCCCGCGGCCAGCTTCATGCGCTTCTTCGACAATCACGGCTTGCTCGACGTCCGCAACCGGCCGCAGTGGCGCACGGTGGTGGGCGGCAGTCGCAGCTATCTGGCCAGACTCACGGCCGGCATCGAGAGCCGCATCCGCCTCGGTCGCACGGTGCGCTGCGTGCGGCGCGACGAACGGGGGGTGACCGTCGTCGACGGACAGGGCGAGACGCACCGCTTCGATCAGGTGGTGCTCGCCTGTCATGCCGATCAGGCGCTGCGGTTGCTGGAGCAGCCCGATATCTGGGAGGAGCGTCTGCTGGGCGCCTTCCCCTACCAGTCCAATCGGGTGCTGCTGCATTCGGACGCGCGCCTCATGCCCCGACGCCGGCGGGTCTGGTCGTCGTGGAACTACCTCTCCGGCGCCGATGTGTCGGGTGAGCGCGCCGTGTCGGTGACCTACTGGATGAACCGCCTGCAGGGCCTGCCCGACACGCGGAACTATTTTGTGACCCTCAATCCCCTGAGCGAGCCCGATCCGGCGTCCGTCTGGGGCGAGTATCACTATGAACATCCCGTGTTCGGCGCACGCGCGATGCGCGTCCAGCCCTTGCTCGATCGCATCCAGGGCCGTCGGCGGACCTGGTTCTGCGGCGCCTACGGCGGCTATGGCTTTCACGAGGATGGCCTGCGGTCGGGGCTGGCCGTCGGTCGTGCCTTTGGCATCGCGCCCCCCTGGGAGATGGCGCTGCCCGAAATGCACGGCGTGGCGACGCCCGGTCAGGCGCCGGCCGCCGCAGCGGTGTCCGGCGCAGTGCAAGCCGCAGCGCCATGAACAGCCGTGTGTATCGTGTGCTCGTCCGCCATACGCGGCCCGGCGGCTTGCGCTACCGGTTCGCCTATCGATTGTTCAACGTCTGCCTCGCGCTCGAGGAACTCGATCGTCCGGGCGGCCCGCGCCTGTTCTCGCACAATCGCCCCAATCTCGTCAGCTTCCATGACCGCGATCACGGCCCGCGCGACGGCACGCCACCGCGGACTTGGCTGACGGCGCTGCTGGCGCGCCACGGCATTGCGCTGGCGAACGACGACCGCATCCGCGTGCTGTGTTTCCCGCGCGTGCTGGGCCTGAGCTTCAATCCGCTGACGCTGTGGTATTGCCACGACGTCCGCGGGCGGCTGCGGGCGATGGTGTGCGAGGTTCACAGCACCTTCGGCGAAAGCCACTGTTACGTATTGGCCGACGCGGCGGGCGATGCCCTGGATCTCGACGCGCCACCTCCTCAGCGCAAACAGCTCCACGTCTCGCCGTTCTTCCCGGTGTCCGGCGAATATCGCTTCCGTTTCGAGGCGCCGCGCCGCAGCGTCGCCGCCTGCGTGGGCTACTGGAAGGACGGCGATCTGGCGCTGCTGGCCGAATTGTACGGGGAGGCCCGCTCCTGGTCGGATCGGGCGCTGCTCGCCGAGGTGCTGAACATGCCTTGGGCGGGCCTGAAGGTCTTGGTCGCCATCCATTGGCAGGCGCTGAAACTGTGGTGGCGTGGCGCCCCGGTCCATCCCCAGCCGCCGATCGTGTCCACTGCAAGGAGTTCCTGATATGTCCAGCCAGCCGCCCATCGTCCTGCAACGTGGCGCCGCCTTGCCCGCATTGCCCTGGTCCCTGCGCATCCTCGCCCGACTCCTGGCCAAGGCCGAGCACGGACGGCTCGACCTGCGCCTGCCCGATGGACGGGAGATTCATGTCTGCGGTCATCGACCCGGCCCGCACGCGACCCTGATCCTCAACCGGCCGCGCCTGATCGGGCGTCTCATGGCGGGCGGCGACACCGGCCTGCTGGAATCCTACGTCGACGGCGACTGGGATACGCCCGATCTCACGCGCTTCCTGCTGTGGGGGGCGGCGAATGAATCCTGCTTCGACGGGGTCGCCGACGGATTCCGGCTCTGGCGCGCGCTGCGCACCCTCCAGCATTGGCGCAACCGCAACACGCGCGCGGGCAGCCGGCGCAACATCGCCGCGCACTACGATCTGGGCAACGATTTCTATTCGCTCTGGCTCGATCCGACGATGACCTACTCGAGCGCCTTGTTTGCCTCGGACTCGGACACGCTGGAACAGGCGCAGCGGCGCAAGTACCAGCGCCTGATCGACCGCCTTCAGATCGGCGCCGAGCACCATGTGCTGGAAATCGGTTCGGGTTGGGGTGGGTTCGCCATCCAGGCTGCCGAGCGCACGGGCTGCCGGGTCACCAGCGTCACCCTGTCCAGCGCGCAGCTCGAGGAAGCCCGCCGCCGGGCATGGCGGGCGGGCGTGGCCGACCGGGTGAGTTTCGAACTCATCGACTACCGGGACCTGACCGGCGCCTACGACCGTATCGTCTCCATCGAAATGTTCGAGGCGGTGGGTGAACGGTACTGGGCCGAATACTTCCGTCAGGTGCACGATCGGCTGTTGCCCGGCGGGCGCGCCGGCATCCAGGTGATCACCATCGAGGACGGCCGCTTCGACGACTACCGGCACAGCGCCGATTTCATCCAGCGCTACATTTTCCCGGGCGGCATGCTGCCCTCGCCCGAGCGCTTCTTCGACTGCGCTGCAGGAGCCGGGCTGGTGCGCGACGATGTCCTGACTTTCGGGCACGATTACGCCCGTACGCTGGCGCATTGGGACCGCGCCGTGCACGACCGCACCGACGCCCTGCGCGAACTCGGTTACGACGCCCGCTTCCAGCGTCTGTGGCACGCCTATCTCGCCTACTGCGAGACGGGCTTCCTGACCGGCCGCATCGATGTGATGCAGGCCGTCCTCGCCAGGCACTGAGGCATGACCGGCGATCCGGCGCACCGCGTCCCGGCCCGGGTGCTCGGGGCCTTTTCCGCCATCGGCTTGCCCATGGCGGCGCTGGCCATCCCGTTGCTGATCTACCTGCCGCCCTATTTCAGTGATGAGTTGGGGCTGGGGCTGTCGGTCGTGGGGACGGTCTTGCTGGCGGCCCGTCTTTTCGACGTCGTCAGCGACCCCGCGGTCGGCCTGCTCAGCGACCGGGTCCGCACCCGCTGGGGTCGGCGCCGCCCCTGGATGATCATTGGACTGCCGCTGACGCTGCTGGGTACGGGCTTCCTGTTCCTGGCCCCGGTCGGCGTCGGTTGGGGCTATCTCTTGGCGTGGAGCCTGGTGGCCACGCTCGGGTGGACGGCATTGTCGCTGCCGCACAATGCCTGGGCCGCAGAATTGTCGACCGACTATCACGAGCGGGTCCGCATCTATGGGGCCGGCCAGGCCTGTGCCATCGTCGGCACGGTGCTGGGGGTGCTGGTTCCGGGGGTGATGCAGGCCGCGGGGGCCGACCGGGGTACGGCTCTGGCGGTGATGTTCGGCTTCGCGCTCCTGACCTTGCCCGCCAGCATCTACTGGCTGTTGCGGGAGGTGCCCGAGCCGGCACAGCCGGACGGCGACGTGCCCTGGGGCAAGGGGCTGCGCCTGCTGGTCGACAATCGCCCGTTTCGCCGCCTGCTGGCCGCCTACCTGCTGAACGGGATCGCCAACGGCCTGCCGGCGAGCCTGTTTCTCCTGTTCGTGCAGGCGCTCATCGGCGACGAACAGACCGCGGGGGTGTTGCTGCTGGCTTACTTCGGCGCCGGCTTTGCCGGGTTGCCGCTGTGGATCGGTCTGGCCCGCCGGGTCGGCAAGCATCGCGCGTGGTGCATGGCGATGCTGTTCACCTGCGCGATATTCATGGCGGTGCCTTTCATCCAGCCTGGGCAGTTCTGGTTCTTCCTCGCCGTCTGCCTGCTGACGGGTCTGACCGTCGGGGCCGACCTCGCGCTGCCCTCGGCCATGCAGGCGGATGTGATCGATCTGGATACTGCGCAAAGCGGCAATTCGCGCGCGGGCCTGTTCTTCGCGCTCTGGGGGATGGCGACCAAGGCCGCGCTGGCCCTGTCGGTGGGCCTCGCCTATCCCATTCTGGATTGGGCGGGACTGGATGCGCGCGGGGACAATACGCCCTTTGCGCTGATGACGCTGGCCCTGCTCTACGGGGGTGTGCCGGTACTGATCAAGCTTGCGGCGATCGCCCTGATGTGGCGATTCCCGCTGGCCGAATCGGATCAGCGGGCGGCGCGCCGGCAGATCGTGCAACCGGCCTGATGGTTTCGAAAGGAGATAGATCGATGTCGGCAAGAAGAAGTGTTCGAGTTCTGGTGATGGTCGGGCTGCTGGCCCTCGCCGGCTGCGCGGGCGTCAACCCGAAGGTCTACCAAGGCAGTGAACCGGCCTTCGCCGTGGAGCGCTACTTCCAGGGGCAGACGCGCGCATGGGGCATGTTTCAGGATCGCTCCGGCGCCCTCAAGCGCAGCTTCGTGGTCGACATCGACGGGAAGTCGGTCGGCGACGAGTTCGTGATGACCGAGGATTTCGTCTACGACGACGGCGAGAAGCAGCGCCGCATCTGGCGCATTCGCCGGCTGGACGCCCACACTTACGAAGGGCGCGCCGACGATGTGGTCGGGGTGGCCCGGGGTATCGTTTACGGACGGGCACTGAACTGGTCCTACACACTGGCCTTGCCCGTGGGCGGCCGCACCTATCATGTGCAGTTCGACGACTGGATGTACTTGCAGCCGGATGGCGTCTTGCTCAATCGGGCGCGGATGAGCAAGCTCGGCGTCGAACTGGGCCAGGTCACCCTGGCGTTTCGCAAGCCGTGACGGGCACGGCGATGTCAGGAGTTTGGGCCGCCCGGCAGCAACCGTTCGAGGAGATCGCTCAGTTGGCGGACGTGGATCGGGACCTGTCCCGGTCCCGGCCAGCGATGCCCCGGTCGATTGAACCAGATGGTCCGCAACCCGGCCGCCCGCGCGCCCGCCACGTCGCATTCGGGATCATCGCCGATGTGCAGCGTTTCCTCGGGGGCCACGCCCAGCGCCTCGCAGGTGAGATGGAAGATGGCGGGGTGCGGCTTCGCCATGCCGGCACTTTCGGCGCTGACCCGGATGCGGAACAGGTCGGCGAGGCCGGTGGCGGCGAGATCCACATTGCCGTTGGTGATGCTGGCCAGCGCGAACCGCGCGCCCAGGGCGCGCAGTACCTGCGCGGCATCGGTGAAGGGAGTGACGGCATTGCGGGCCGCGATGAAGGTCCCGAACGCCAGTTCGGCCGCCTGTGGCGGGTCTCCGGCCGCGTGCGCGGCTTCGCGCAGCACCGTCATGCGCAGGGCGGTGACGTGATGGGCCAGTTCCGGTCGTTGTGCCGCCAGCGCATTCATGCGCCGCCTGACCTCGCCCGCAGGCAGGCGCTGCGCCATGGCGGGGAAGTGGCGGCGCAGGTAGCCTTCCATCCGCGCTTCGGCGGCGCGGATGACCGGGCCGATCTCCCAGAGGGTGTCGTCCAGATCGAAGGTGATTGCGCGCAAGGGTGGAGCGGGGTTCATGGCCGCACAGCTTACGCGAGATGGAGGGTCCACGCCCCGGCGCACCGGCGCGTGGCGCGACCGCCAGCCGTCACGGTGCTGCGCAGCGGACATCTTCCGGTAAACTTTTTTGCGTGCCCGCAGGGCATGCCCATGGGCAGGAGCTGTAGCTGAGCGTGGCGCGAAATGGCACCTCTCCGGCGGATCAGGAATTGTTCCCCATCCGTACGGTTTCCAACCTCACCGGTGTGAACTCGGTCACCTTGCGGGCCTGGGAGCGTCGTTACGGCCTGGTTCGGCCCCGCCGGACGGCCAAGGGGCACCGGCTTTACAGCCGGGAGGACATCCAGCGCATCGAGCAGGTGCTCGGATTGCTCGATCGCGGCATTGCCATCGGGCAGGCGCGGGCCGCTCTGGATTCCCAGCCACGGTCCGACGCTGCCACTGCGCCTCCGGCGGTCGACGGCGGGGTATGGGCCGGCTATATCGCCCGCATGATCCTCGCCATCGCCGCCTTCGACGAGAAGGCCCTGAGCGGGGTCTACAACGAAGCGCTCTCGCTGTATCCCGTCGAGGTGGTCAGTGCTCAACTGATCGTGCCCTTGCTGGAGGAAATCGGCCGGCGCTGGCAGACCGAAGCGGGCAGCGTCGCCGAAGAACACTTCTTCAGCGTGTTCATGCGCAACAAGCTGGGTGCGCGCTTTCATCACATGGCGCTGGACACGAGCGGCCCGAAACTCCTGTGTGCCTGCCTGCCGACGGAGCAGCACGAACTGGCCTTGTTGCTGTTCTGCCTCGGGGCGCTCACCCGCAACTACCGCATCGTGCTGCTGGGCGCCTCAATGCCCTTGGCCGACCTGCCGCTTGCCGCGCGCCGTTCCGGCAGCGAGGCCATCGTGCTGGCGGGTTCGGTGGGTGCCTACTGGCCGGCATTGGAGGCGGATCTCGCGGCCCTGGTGAAACGCGTGACGGTGCCGGTGCTGATCGGCGGTCACCTCTCCAGCCTGCATCGCGATGCCATCGTCCGTGCCGGCGGGATCGTGCTGGGCAGTGACATGCCGCAGGCGTTCCGCAGGCTTGCGGAGGTGCTGCAAGGCGCGGCCTGAGCCGGGTGACTCGGGCGATCGGCACGGGACGCGGCGTGCCGGCGCGGGAATTGAGCTGCACGATGACTGCGGTTATGCTGGCGCGACCCGAGCGGGTCGCTCAAGTTCTTGCTGGCGTAGCTCAGTTGGTAGAGCAGCCGATTTGTAATCGGCAGGTCGCGGGTTCGAATCCTGTCGCCAGCTCCAGCGCCTTTCACCAGAAACCCATCGTCCAGGGATCGCCGCAGCCGCCGGTGGCCACGGCCGGCGGGTGCGGATGCGGTTCAGGGGCCAACCCTCCGGGCACCCGCAGTGCCGGACGGGCGCGATATCTTTTTTTGCCATCGGGAAATCGAACATGACGACGGGGCTTCGATACGGACGGACGCTGCTGCTGGCAGCCGCTTTTTTGACCGGCTGCAGCGCGGAGAAAGCCGACGCGCCGCCCGAGCGTCCCGCCGTGCTGATCACCACGGCGACGGTCGAGGCGCGCACCGTCGAGGAACTCGAGCGATCGCTCGGACGGCTCGAATCGGACGTGGACCCGCGCGTCGCGGCCGAGGTGTCGGGGCGTGTGCTCAGCATCGCCGCACAGGCCGGGCAGGCGGTGCGCCAAGGCGAGGTGCTGGCCCAACTCGACGCCGCTGACTATCGGTTGGCGGTGGAGCGCAGCGCTGCCGATCTCGACCGACTGTCGGTCCTGGCAGCGCAGCAGCAACGGCAGGTCGATCGCTATCGTGCCTTGGTCAAGGAAAATTTCTTCTCCGTCAACGCACTGGATGAGGTCGAAACCCAGCTCGCGGCGACGCGCGCCCAGATGGCCGTCGCCCGGAGCGGGCTCGCGCAGGCCCGCAACAACCTCGATCGCACGCTCGTGCGCGCGCCGGCGACCGGGGTGATCGCGCAACGGCTGGTCAGCGTCGGCGACTATGTCGGGGCCGGCAACCCGCTGTTCGAGCTCAACACGGACCAGTCCCTGCGCGTGGTGATGCCCTTCCCGGAAGTGCTGGGCAGCCGGCTCGCGGTGGGCCAGACCCTGCGCCTGTCGGCGCCAGCTGCGCCTGAGGTTCGTCTGGAAGCGGCGGTGACTGAAATCCGCCCGGTGATCGGCGCACAGAGCCGTGCGATCGAGGTGCTGGCACAGGTGCGCAATCCCGGCGGCTGGCGTGCCGGCGGCAGCGTCAACGGCGAAGTGGTGCTCAAGCGTCGCGAGGGCGCGATGGTCATTCCCCCACTGGCGCTGGTGCGCCGACCCTCGGGCGCGGTGGTCTACGTGGTCGTGGGGGATGCGGTCAAGGCGCGCGCGGTCGAACTGGGCGTGCGCTCAGCCGACTTCATCGAGGTCGTCAAGGGACTCGAGGTCGGCGAGACGGTGGCGGTGGAAGGCTCGACCTACCTGAGCGATGGTGCGAAGGTCCGCCGCGCGCAGGAGCAGGGCGCATGAATCTGCCGGAGTTGTCGATCCGCCGGCATGTGCTGGCGTACATGCTCAACGCGGTGCTGGTGCTGTTCGGCATCATCGGCTTTCGGGATCTGGGTGTGGACCGTTTTCCGAACGTGGACATCCCGGTCGTCACCATCACCACCATCCAGCCCGGTGCCAATCCCGCGGTGGTGGATGCCAGCATCACCAACATCATCGAGCGGCAGGTCAACAGTGTCCCGGGGATCGACAACATCCGGTCGAGCTCGACGCCGGGCGTGTCGGTGGTGGCCATCAACTTCGAGCTGGCAAAAGATGTCGACGTGGCCTTCAACGAAGTGCAGGCCAAGGTCAACCAGGTCCTGAACCAGTTGCCGGCGGACGCCGATCCGCCCATCGTGGCCAAGCTGGAGACGACCTCGCAGCCCATCCTCTGGCTGGCATTGCAGGGCGATCGCACCGAACAGCAGCTCAACGTCTACGCCAACAACGTGCTGCGCAAGCAGCTCGAAAATGTCAACGGCGTGGGCGAGGTCCGCATCGCCGGCTCGCGCGAGCGTACCGTGCGGGTCGAGGTGGAGCCGGCGCGTCTGGCGAGTTACGGCCTCACCGTGCAGGATCTCGTGCAGGCGTTCCAGCGCGAACACTTCCTGCTGCCGGGCGGATTCGTGGTGGGCGAGGGCACCGAGGCGCTGCTCAAGCTGGATCTGGAATATCACGATCCGGTGGCGCTGGGCGAAATGGTGGTGGGCTACGCCGAGGGGGCGCCCATCCGTCTGCACATGGTGGCGCAAGTGGTCGACGGCCTGGCCGACTTTCGGCAGTTGGCCCGCTACAACGGCGCGCCCACGGTGGGTCTGGGGATCGTCAAGATCGCGGGCAGCAACAGCGTGGCGATCATCGACGAGATCAAGCATCGCCTCGAGACCGAGATCAGTCCCCAGCTCCCGCCCGGCATGACCGTGTCGGTGGCGACCGATACCTCCACCTTCATTCTCGAAATGGTGCATGCCCTGCA
>JAJXTQ010000087.1 GCA_021783685.1 Pseudomonadota bacterium
GTCATCTCGGAGAACATCACCAAGGTGCTCTATCCGAACGACGAGGCGATCGAAGGCAAGGCGCTGCGACTGGAACAGCAGTATTTCCTGGTGTCCGCGTCGATGCAGGACATGTTCCGCATCCTCGACCGGCAACACATTCCGGTCGAACAGTTCCACGAGAAATTCGCCGCGCAGATGAACGATACCCACCCCGCGCTGGCGGTGGCCGAACTCATGCGGCTTTTGATCGATGTGCGGCGCCTGCCGTGGGACACCGCCTGGGAGATCACCCAGAAAACGCTGGCCTACACCAACCACACGCTGCTGCCCGAGGCGCTGGAACAGTGGCCGCTGGAACTGTTCAGCCGCCTGCTGCCGCGACACCTGGAAATCATCTACGCCATCAACGACCACTTTCTGGAGCAGGTGCGGGTGCGCTATCTGGGCGATCCCGAGCGGGTCGCCCGCCTGTCGCTCATCAACGAGCATGGCGGACGCAGCGTGCGCATGGCGCATCTGGCCTGCGTCGGCAGCCACGCCATCAACGGCGTGGCGGCGCTGCACAGCGACCTGCTCAAGAAGACCGTACTCAAGGATTTCCACGACCTGTGGCCGGAGAAGTTCTCCAACAAGACCAACGGCGTCACGCCGCGGCGCTGGATCTTTCTGTCCAATCCGCGCCTGACGCGACTCATCACCGAGGCCATCGGGCCGGGCTGGACCACGGATCTCGCGCATCTGGAGCGACTCGCCCCGCTGGCCGAGGATGGCGCCTTCCGCGCGCGCTGGCAGGCCGTCAAGCAGGCCAACAAGGCCGATCTGGCGCGCTTCGTGGGCTTGCGCTTCGGCGAGCAGATCGATCCCGCCACGCTGTTCGACGTGCAGGTCAAGCGCATCCATGAATACAAGCGCCAGCACCTCAATGCGCTGCACATCGTCGCGACCTATCTGCGGCTCAAGAGCGATCCGGGTCGTGATTTCGTGCCGCGGACCTACCTCTTCGGCGGCAAGGCGGCGCCGGGCTATCACATGGCCAAGCTGATCATCAAGCTGATCAACAGCATCGGCAGCATCGTGAACAGCGATCCGGACGTGGCGGGCCGGCTGAAGGTGTTCTTCATGCCCAACTTCCACGTCAGCAACGGCCAGCGCATCTATCCCGCCGCGGACCTGTCCGAGCAGATCTCCACCGCCGGCAAGGAAGCCTCGGGCACGGGCAACATGAAGTTCACGCTGAACGGGGCGCTGACCATCGGCACGCTCGACGGCGCCAACGTGGAGATCCGCGAGCGCGTGGGCGCGGAAAATTTCTTCCTGTTCGGTCACACCGAGGATCAGATCACCGGATTGCGGCAGGCAGGCTACCGGCCGGCGGACTACTATCGGGGCAACGAGGAACTGAAAGCCGTCATCGACCTCATCGGTTCGGGCTATTTCTCACGTGGCGACCGCGATCTGTTCCGGCCGCTCATCGACAATCTGCTGCACCACGATCCCTTCTTCGTCCTGGCGGACTTCGCCGCCTACCTCGCCTGCCAGGATCAGGTCGACAAGGCTTACCGGGACCGGGACGCGTGGAGCCGCATGGCCATCCTCAACACCGCCCATGCGGGATTCTTCTCATCCGACCGCTCCATCCGCGAATACCAGCAGGAGATCTGGGAGGCGCCCGCGGTTCCGATCACGCTGATCGATCCGGACGACGTCAAGGTGAGCGTGATGCAATGATTCCGCGCTTGACGGGACGCGGATCCTTTGGCGATCTTTGAACGCCGATGGAGCAGACGAGGAAGTTCCCATGCGACACATGACGCTGGCCATGATGGCGATGACGCTGGCCCTGCCCGCGCAGGCCGCACTGAGGCCATTGGCGGATCACGAACTGCGCGCGGTGTCCGGGCAGGCCGGGACCCTGGTCTACGATCTGCCGCCCTTCGTCGACCGGCTCGACATGCTTTCCCAAGACCTTTCCGATGCAGGTCACCCCGTGGCCGCCACGCTGATCGGGCAGCAGGCGCGTTTTCTCGGCAGGGTGTTCGACGGCTGTCCGCGGGGCGCCTACTGCGCGCTGTGAGCGGGGATCGGATCCGTTGAAAGCGCTGCGGCCGTCGCGCCGGTCGTGACGGCCGCTGGCCTCAAGCCAGGTGGCGCTGCCAGAACGCCAGGCTGCGCTCCCAGGCGAGATCGGCCGCTGTGGCATCATAGACTTCCGGGCGCTGCTGGTTCACGAAGGCGTGGTCGGCATCATAGCGATAGAGTTCGCAGGATCGACCCGCGGCCGTGAGGGCGGCCTCAAAGGCGTCCACGGCGGCCGGCGTGCACCAGCCGTCCTGATTCGCGAAGTGGGCCTGCAGGGGCACCCGCACGTCGGCGGGATTGGCCACGTTCGCAGGCGGCAGTCCGTAGAAGATCACCGCAGCAGCCACTTCCGGGATGCGCACCGCGCCCAGCAGCGTGATGGCGCCGCCCATGCAAAAGCCGGTCAGCCCCACCTTCTTGCCCTGAGCGGCAAAGAACTGCGCCGCGCCGCGGACGTCCTGATCCGTGGCGGCAAGGAAATCGAGGCTGTTCATTGCCTTGGCGGCCTGAGCGGCATCGTGGTAGGGCACCACGGTCCCGTGAAACAGGTCGGGCGCCAAGGCGTCATAGCCGGAACGGGCCAGCCGATCGCACAACCCGGTGATCTGTCCTTGCAATCCCCACCATTCCTGGATGACCACGATTCCCGGGGCATCGGCGACCGACGCCTTGGCCAGATAGCCTCTTGCCGTGCCGCCGTCGGGGCGTGGGTAGGTCATGAAGCTGCCCATCGTTCGTCTCCTTCCGTCAGGGTTGGGCGCCGAAGCCGGGCAGCAGCCGCGGCCCGGTCGCCGGAAGGTCTGCCCCGGTTTCGGTGGCGGGCGGGTTCCCGTGCTGGGTCTGCGCGATCCAGGTCAGGAGTTGGCGAATGGCTTCGTCGGTCGCCTCGCCCAGCCCGCGAACGGCGGCTTCGGGACCGGCGCCGGTTGTCACGCGTGCTTCGATGGCGGGCGCGATGAATTGCCGCCGGGAGCGGGGTTCCTTCAGAACGGCCTGTAGCGCGACCACCGCCTCGGATTTGGCCGCGCCCTGTTCCTGTTCGAAGCGCAACAGCCGCACTTCCAGGCGGTAACGAGGGTTGCCGGCCGCGGGGCCGGTCGGCGAACTGGTCAGGAGCGCCTGCTGCATGCGGTCGAGCACGAGTTCACGGGGCGAGGCGACCCAGTAGTCGTCGGTATAGGCCTGCAGGGCCGTCGTCCCTGCCCCCGAACGTCGATAGCGCACGGCCGGATCGTTGAGCCAGGGTGGCGCTTCGACCGCCAGCACCGGAATCTCGCCGAGCACCATCGGCCGCGGGGGCGGCAGCCACCCCAGATCGTGCGGGGTCGGCGGCGGTGGTCGCCGATTGGGCAGCAGGTCGGCGCAACCGCCGAGCAGCGCGGTCAGCAACAGGATCGGGATCAGGGCGAGGGGCCGGGCACTCATGGAGAACGGTTCCCTTGGCGGTCGGGGGATTCGGGTTGGGCGCCGCGGTTGCGGCCGTAGAGGATGCTGGACGGATCGCGCCGCAATTCGTCGCTCAGCCGCTCCAGATTGCGTGCAGCCGCCTCGATTTCACGCAAGGTCGCCTGCGTCGACGGCAGCGTCTCGACCAGGAAGGTCTGGCCCGCGCTCTCGGCCAGATTGCCCAGCGTGTTGAGCTGGGTGGTGGCCTGCCGCACCTGGGTGATGGTCGTTTCCAGTTCCTTCGCGATCTGCTCGACGCGGGCCATGGTCTTGCCGCCGTCTTCACCCATCTTGGGCAGGGCCTCGATCAAGGGCTCCAGACGCTGGGTGAACTCGGCGACCTTGCGTGTCGTCACCTCGACATTGGCCATGATCTGGCGCAGGTTCTCCTGGTTCTGCGGGCCCAGCGCCTCTTTCATCTGGCCCATCAGTTCCTGGAACTGTCCGAGCATGGCCTGCCCGGCGTCGCCCAGCGACTCGAACAGGGACGGCCGCATCGGAATGCGCGCGAGTTGATCGGGGCGCGTGTCGAGCCGCGCCGCGTCGGGTGGACCGTCATCGGCCAGCTCCACCTGCGCCAGGCCCGTGATGCCCATGTAGCGCAGCGTGGCGTAGGTGTTGACCGTGATCGGAATGTCCGGCTGGATCTCGATGCGGATGTGGATGTCCCGGCTGCCGTCCTGGGCGAACTCGACCTGGGTGACCTGGCCGATTTCGACACCGCGATAGCGGACTGTCGAATACGGGACGAGGCCCGAAATCGCGCCTTGGGTCGTGATCAGGTAGGGCGTGCGCGCCTGACGGGTATCGTTCAGCCACAGGGACGCCAGCGCGGCAGCCAGCCCCAGGCCGATCACGAACAGGCCGGTCAGCAGGGCATAGGAACGATTTTCCATCGCGTGTCACTGCCTGTTTGAAAGAAGACGGCCGCCGCGGTGGCCGCGAAAGTAGGACTGGATGAAGGGATGGTCGCAGGCGATGACCTCATCCAGCGTGCCGATCACGATCAGTTTGCGATCGGCCAGTACGGCGATGCGGTCGCACAGGTCGACGAGGGTGTCGAGGTCATGCGTGACCAGCGCGACGGTAAGCCCCAGCGTGCTGCGCAATTCGGCGATGAGATCGACGAACTGTTCGCTGGCCACCGGATCGAGCCCCGAGGTCGGCTCGTCGAGCAGCAGCAACTCGGCGCCGAGCTCCAGCGCGCGCGCCAGTCCCACGCGCTTGATCATGCCGCCCGACAACTCGGCCGGATGGCGCCGGCCATCCTCGGGCTTCAGGCCCACCATGGCGAGCTTGAGCCGGACCAGTTCCTGGATCAGGGGCTCGTCGAGTGCACGCAATTCCCTGAGCGGCAGGGCGATATTGTCGGTCACCGACAGCGCCGTGAACAGCGCGCCATGCTGGAACAGGACGCCCCAGCGCTGGCGCAGTGCCTTGGTCTGATGCGTCCGGCGCGCCGCGAAAACCGCCTCGCCAAAGGCGTGGACCTCCCCCGCACTGGGGTTTTGCAATCCGATCATCTCGCGCAGCAGCGTCGTTTTCCCCGAGCCCGATCCACCGACCAGCCCCAGCACTTCGCCGCGTTGGACGCTGAGATCGATGCCATCGTGCACCACCTGGGCGCCGAAGCGGGTCACGATGCCGCGCATTTCGATGACGGTCGGCGACGGAGGGCTCATTCCTGCCACCCGATGTCGCGCAGGCCGACGGCGAAAATGGCATCGGTCAGGATCACCAGCGTGATCGCGGTGACCACGGCGTTGGTGGTCTCGTAGCCCAGACTCTCGGTGTTGGGCTTGATGCGCAAGCCGAAATGACAGGACACCAGCCCGATGACGACGCCGAAGGCGATCGATTTGGCGAGGGCGATCCAGTAGGTGACGATGGGGATCGCCCCGGGCAGGTCGCTCAGAAACTGCCCGAAGGTGATGTTGAGTTCGCTCTGGGCCACCAGCATGCCGCCGAAGATGGCCGCCGCCATGGTCCAGAACGCCAGCAAGGGCATGGTGATGGCGAGCGCGAGCACCTTGGGCAGCAGCACGCGCTTGAACGGTGAGATGCCCATCGTCGCCAGCGCGTCGAGTTCCTGGGTCAGGCGCATCACGCCGAGTTCGGCCGTGATGGAGGAGCCCGACCGGCCGGCGATGAGGATGGCCGCGAGCAGTGGGCCCAGCTCGCGCGTCACCGACAGTCCCATCAGGTTGACGATGAAGCGCTCGCCGCCCAGGAGCCGCAGTTGCAGGGCGGAGAGATAGCTCATGACGATGCCGATCAGCAGCCCCACGAGACCGGTGATGAGCAGGGCCCGCCCGCCGGACTTGTAGATGTTGGCGGAGATTTCGCGCCAGGGGATGCGATCCGGCCGGGCCGGGAAGCTCAGGATGTCGAGCGTCAACTGGCCGAGCAGGGCGACCAGTTCCCGCAAATGGGTTGCTGCCGAGAGCATCGCCGCGCCGAGGCGCGCGACCCATTCGAGCGGCTTGCGCTTCAAGGCGGGGGCTGGCGCGGGCATCTGTTCCAGCCGCTGGAACAGCGGTTCATATTCGGTACGCAGCCGGAGTTGCGCAGGACGGCGGCGACCCCAATGTCGCCAGAGCAAGAGGGCGCCGGTGCTGTCGAGGCCATCGATGGACTCGAGGTCCCAGATCGTCTGCGGATCGCTCTTGCAACGCGCGAGTTGCCGTCGCAGCTTGTTGATGGATCCGGACAGATGACGCAGCACCCACTGCCCCGTCAAGCGGATGCGCGGGGACTTGCCGTCCTGATCGAGCGTCAGGCCCGGGGCTTCACTCGCCATGGCAGTCCTGTTCTGTCTGCGGGCCGAAGAGCGCGCATTTGCGCCGATAGAGCGCCGAGATGTCCTCGTCGCCGAAGCCGGCCGCCATCAGCGTCTGGTAGTCGGCCCGCACCGCCTCCACCAGCGGGAGACGGCCCTGGCACTGTAGCGCGAGCTGCTCGCAGATGGCGAGATCCTTGTCGTGCAACGCCAGCTTGAAGCCCGCCGGGAAGTCGTTCCGGATCATGGTCGGGCCACGCCGTTCGAGGAACCAGTTGCCGGCCGCGCCGCCGCCGACCACTTCGATCACCCGCTCCAGCGGCAGGCCGGCGGCGGCGCCCAGCGCCAGCGCTTCGGTCACCGCCGCGGCGATCCCGGCCGCCATGACCTGATTGACGGCCTTGGTGGCCTGTCCTGCGCCGACCGGCCCCATCCAGACGACCTGACGGGTCATGGCCGCCAGCACCGGTCGGGCCCGTTCCAGCGTGGCCGGCTCGCCGCCGACCATGGTGACCAACGTCGCCTGACGCGCACCTTCGACGCCGCCGGACACCGGGCAGTCGAGGAAATCCGCGCCCTGTGCGCGTACCGTCTCGGCGGCGCGGCGTGCCGTCTCGGGCGCCACGGTGGAGCAGTCCACGACGATCTGCCCCGGCGCAAGGGCCGGCGCGAGGGCCGCGATCAGGCTCAGCACGTCCGCGTCGGCCGAGACGCACAGCACCAGCACGTCGCATTGGCGGGCGAGAGCGGCCGGATCCGCTGCGATGTCGCAGCCGGTCTCCTGCGCAAGCGCCTGGGCCTTGGCCGCCGTGCGGTTCCAGACGGCGGCGAGCAGGCCGGCACGGCCCACGTTGCGCGCCATGGACAGGCCCATGGCGCCGAGGCCGATGACGCCCGCGCGCGGCTTCACGGCCAGCGCTGCAGATAGGTGGAGCCGTAGAGCCCCGCGGTCAGCTCGGCCAGGAATGCCTCGGCCTGGGCGGGTTCGAGTTCGGCGCGGGCGATTTTCTCGCGGTAGGCCATGGCGAGCTGGTCGGGCGCGAAATGCACGTAGCTCAGCAGTTGATCGGCGCTGTCCCCGCGCTCTGGACCGACCAGGCGGAAGCCTCCCGCGCCATCCAGTTCCACGTTGACGGCGTCGGTGTCCCCGAACAGGTTGTGCATGTCGCCCAGGATTTCCTGGTAGGCGCCGATCATGAAAAAGCCCAGCAGATAGGTCTCGTGGGGCGCGACCGCATGCAGGGCCAGAGTCGGCGCGAGCCCGTCCTGATCGACGTACTGGTGGATGCAGCCGTCGGAGTCGCAGGTGAGGTCCTCGATGATGCCGCGCACGGTCGGCGCCTCGTTCAGCCGC
>JAJXTQ010000088.1 GCA_021783685.1 Pseudomonadota bacterium
CGGCGTCATCTATGCCGGGGCGCAGAAGAACGTCGGCCCGGCCGGCCTGACGCTGGTGATCGTGCGCGAGGATCTGATCGGCCGCGCCTTGCCCGGCACGCCGACCATCCTCGATTACGCGCCGCAGGTCGAGAACGAGTCCATGTACAACACGCCCGCGACCTTCTCCTGGTATGTGGCGGGACTGGTGTTCGCGCGTCTCAAGGCCCAGGGCGGTCTTGCGGCCATGGCGGAGATCAACCGGCGCAAGGCGGATCTGCTCTACCGGACGATCGACGAGTCGGGTTTCTATCGCAATCCGGTGGCCGTGGCGGACCGGTCGTGGATGAACGTGCCCTTCATCCTGCCCGACGCCGCACTGGACGCGCCGTTCCTGAGCGAGGCCAAGGCGGCGGGTCTGTTGGGCCTGAAAGGGCACCGTTCGGTGGGCGGCATGCGCGCCAGCATCTACAACGCCGTGTCCCTCGAGGCTGTCGAGGCGCTGGTCGCGTTCATGAAGGATTTTCAGCGGCGCCAGGGATGAACCTGGCGAGCGCGTTCCCGATTCCGACACACAAGGCGGTTACATGTTCAAGATCCTGACGCTGAACAACATTTCTTCCCGCGGTTTGAGTCAGTTCGACGCCGATCAGTACCAGGTGGGCAACGAGTCGACCGAACCCGATGCCATCCTGGTGCGCTCCCAGGTGATGCACGAGATGGCGTTTCCGGCTTCGCTCAAGGCGGTCGGGCGCGCCGGCGCCGGCGTCAACAACATTCCGGTCGCCCGTCTGTCCGCCGCGGCGGTGCCGGTCTTCAACACGCCGGGCGCCAATGCCAACGCCGTGAAGGAGCTCGTTCTGGTCGGGCTGCTCATGGCCTCGCGCAATATCCCGCAGGCATTGCGCTTCGTGGACGGCCTCACCGGTGATGACGCTGCGATGCACAAGGCGGTGGAGTCCGGCAAGAAGCAGTTCGTCGGAACCGAGTTGCCGGGTCGCACGCTCGGTGTGGTCGGCCTGGGCGCCATCGGCGTCAAGGTGGCCAATGCCGCTCACGCGCTGGGCATGCGCGTCATCGGCTTCGATCCCAAGGTCACGGTGGAGAATGCCTGGCAGCTGTCCGCGGGGGTGGAGCAGGCGCGCAGCGTCGAGGAGGTGATCGCACGGGCCGATTACCTGAGCTTCCATGTGCCGCTCAACGACCATACCCGCAACATGCTCAGCGCCGAGCGCCTGAAAGTGGCCAGGCCGGGACTCATCGTGCTGAATTTTTCCCGTGAAGGCGTGGTCGAGGCCGCGGTGGTGCGCGAGGCGCTGGACGAGGGCAAGGTGGCCGGCTACGTGTGCGATTTTCCGAGTGTCGCGCTGCAGGGCCATCCGCGGGTGATCGCGCTGCCGCATCTGGGCGCCTCGACGAACGAGGCCGAGGAAAACTGCGCCGTCATGGTGGTCCAGCAGGTCCGGGATTATCTGGAGAACGGCAACATTCGCAACTCCGTCAATTTTCCCGAGGCGATCCTGCCGCGCACCGAGGGTTTCCGGATCTGCATCGCCAACGCGAACGTCCCCAACATGCTGGGCCAGATCTCCTCCACGCTCGCCGGCTCGGGACTGAACATCCTCGACATGCTCAACAAGTCCAAAGGGGAGCTGGCCTATACGCTGGTGGATGTGGACCGGGCGGTGACCGCACCGGTGCTGGACCAACTGCGCGCCATCGAAGGCGTGCTGACCGTCCGCGCCCTGTGACGACGCACGATCCCGCGCGGGATGCCGCGCCGGAGGCGGAACGCCTGGCCGCCATCCGCGCCCGGATCGATGCGCTGGATGTGAACCTGCGCGCGCTGTTGAGCGAGCGTGCGCGTCTCGCGCAGGAAGTCGGCCATATCAAGCATGCCGCCGGCCATGAGGGATCCTTTTACCGGCCCGCGCGGGAGGCCCAGGTCCTGCGCGCCATCCTTGCCGGCAACCCCGGGCCGCTGAGTGATGAAGCGTTGCTGCGCATCTATCGGGAGATCATCGCCGCCTGCCTTGCCCTGGAAAAAAACCTGACCGTCGCCTATCTGGGTCCCGCTGGGACTTACACCGAGGCGGCCGTGCGCAAGCACTTCGGGCAGGGCGTCGCCACGACGCCGCTGGGCGCCGTCGACGAGGTATTCCGCGAGGTGGAAGCCGGCGGCGCGGATTGCGGCGTGGTGGCGGTGGAGAACTCGACCGAAGGTGTGGTGACGCACACCCTCGACATGTTTGCGCGCTCGGATCTCAAGATTTGCGCCGAAATCATTCTGCCGGTGCATCATTGCCTGCTGGCCCGCGTGGCGCGTGTCGAGGAAGTCACCGAACTGCTGGGCCATGCCCAGGCGCTGGCCCAATGCCGTGAGTGGCTGGATCGGCATCTGCCCGGCGTGCCACGGCGGGCGGTGGCCAGCAATGCGGAGGGGGCGCGGCAGGCGGGCGCGACCGCCGGTGTGGGGGCGGTGGCAGGGCGACAGGTCGCCGCGCTCTATGACCTCGCGGTGCTGGCGGAGAACATCGAGGATGAACCCGACAACACCACGCGTTTTCTCGTGATCGGCCGTGAGCAGGCCGAGGCGTCGGGGCGCGACAAGACCTCGCTCATGGTCGCCGTGGACAACCGGGCCGGCGCCTTGTTCGGCTTGCTCGAGCCCTTCCATCGCGAAGGCGTCAGCCTGACCCGCATCGAGTCGCGGCCGTCCCGGCGCAGCCCCTGGGACTACAACTTCTTTCTCGATCTGGAAGGTCATGTGCAGGATGCGCCCGTGGCCGCGGCCTTGACGTCTCTGGCGGAACGGGCCGCCTGGATCAAGCACCTGGGTTCCTATCCGGTGGCGGTCGGTTGATCACCGCCCGGACACGCAGCACAACGGAAATGGCCATGCCGTCTACGCCTGATTTTGTGAATGCCGCCCTGCCGGCGGTTCGCGGCCTCACGCCGTATGAGCCCGGCAAGCCGATCGAGGAACTCGAACGGGAACTGGGCATCCGCGACATCATCAAGCTCGCGTCGAACGAGAGCCCGCTGGGCCCCGCGCCGGGTGTGCGCGCCGTTCTGGAAGCCGAACTGGAGCGTCTGGCGCTCTATCCGGACGGCAGCGGGCATGCGCTCAAGCAGGCCTTGGCGGCGCATCTGGATGTGCCGCCGGCCACGATCACGCTCGGCAACGGTTCGAATGATCTGCTCGAACTCGTGGCGCAGGCCTTCCTCGCGCCGGGGCGCAATGCGGTGATGTCGGCCCATGCCTTCGCCATCTACGGACTCGCCAGCCGCGCCGTCGGCGCGGAGGCCCGCGTGGCGCCGGCGCTGCCGGCCGACGCGTCGCAGCCCTACGGCCATGACCTCGCCGCCATGGCCGAGCGCATCGATGGCCAGACGGCGGTGGTGTTCATCGCCAATCCCAACAATCCGACCGGCACCTGGATCGACACGGATGCCTTGGCGGCGTTTCTGGCCCAGGTGCCGGAGCGGGTGGTCGTGGTGCTGGACGAGGCCTACTTCGAGTACGTCGACGCGCCGGGTTATCCCGACGGAATCGGTCTGCTCGCCCGGCATCCGAATCTGCTGGTGACGCGCACCTTTTCCAAGGCTTACGGCCTCGCGGCCCTGCGCGTCGGCTATGGGGTGAGTCACCCGGCGCTGGCGGACCTGCTGAACCGGCTCCGGCAGCCGTTCAACGTCAGCAGCCTGGGGCTCGCGGCCGCGCAGGCGGCCCTGGCCGACACGGCCCATCTCGCCCGCGCCGTTGCGGTCAATCGGGCGGGGCTGGCGCAACTCGGGGCGGGGCTCGCGGCGCTGGGGCTGGACTACATCCCCTCCGTGGGCAATTTCATCACCTTCCGGGTGCCGGATGCCCAAGCGATGAACCAGGCCCTGCTGCGCGCCGGCATCATCGTGCGGCCGGTGGCGGGTTACGGCTTGCCGCAGGCTCTGCGCGTCAGCGTGGGATTGCCCGAGCACAATGCCCGTTTCCTCGAGACGCTGGGACGGTTGCTGCGGTCATGATCCGCCGTCTGTGTGTGATCGGCGTCGGCCTGATCGGCGGCTCCCTGGCGCTGGCCTTGCGGCGCGCCGGGTACTGTGGCCAGATCGTCGGCGCCGGGCGTGATGCGCAACATCTGGCGCGCGCCGTCGAACTCGGGGTGATCGACGGCTATGATCTCGATCCCGGTCAGGCGGCGGCGGGCGCCGACATGGTGGTGCTGGCGGTGCCCATGGGCGCCATGACGGGGGTGCTGGCGGCCATTGGCGGTCATCTGGCTCCCGAGGCGGTCGTGACCGATGTCGGCAGCGCCAAGGCGGCGGTGATCGCCGCGGCGCAGGAAGCGCTGGGCGCGCTGCCTCCCGGCTTCGTGCCCGGGCACCCCATCGCCGGCACCGAGAACAGCGGGGTGGAAGCGGCGTTTCCGGAACTGTTCCAGGGCCGCCGGGTCATTTTGACGCCGACTCCGGCTTCGAGCCCGCAGGCCGTGGCGGCCGTGCGTGCGATGTGGGAGGCGGCCGGCGCGGTGGTCGAGGACATGGACGCGGCTGCGCATGACCGCATCCTCGCGGCGACCAGCCATCTGCCCCATGTGGTGGCGTTTGCACTCGTACACAGCTTGAGCCGGATGGACGACGACGCGGAAGTGTTGCGCTACGCCGCGGGCGGCTTCCGCGACCTCACGCGCATCGCCGGCAGCGACCCTGTGATGTGGCGCGACATCTGCCTGACCAACGCGCCGGCCATCCTGGAAAGCCTGGACCGGTTCCGCGCCGATCTGGACGAGCTGGCGCGGGCCATCGCCGCCGGGGACGGCCCGCGCATCGAAACCGTCTTCCGGGAAGCCAAGCGCACCCGTGACACCTTCCGATCCTGAGGCAAGCATGGCGATCGATTACCGCGTTTCCCCCTCCGGGCCCCTCGTCGGCGACTGGCGGGTGCCGGGCGACAAGTCCATATCCCATCGGACCATCATCTTCGGCGCGCTGGCCGACGGCACGACGGAGGTCAGCGGTTTTCTCGATGGCCTGGACTGCCTGGCGACCCGCGATGCGTTCCGCGCCATGGGCGTGGTCATCGACGGACCCGAGGACGGGTTGCTGCGCATCCAGGGCGTGGGCATGCAAGGGCTCAACGCGCCGGCACAGGCGCTGGATCTGGGGAACTCCGGCACCTCCATGCGTCTGCTGGCCGGTCTGCTCTGTGCACAGTCCTTCGACACCACGCTCATCGGCGATGTTTCCCTGAGTCGGCGGCCCATGCGCCGGGTCGTCGAACCCCTGACCCGCATGGGGGCCGTGATCCGGGGTGCCGCAGCCGGAACGCCGCCGCTGTCCATCGCCGGCGGGCAGCCGCTACAAGGCATCCATCATGTCTCTGCGGTGGCCAGCGCCCAGGTCAAATCGGCGCTGTTGCTGGCGGGCCTGTACGCCGAGGGCGAGACCCGCGTCGATGAGCCGGCGCCCTCCCGTGACCACACCGAGCGCATGCTCGAGACCTTCGGCTACCCGATCCGGCGCGACCACCTGAGCGTGTGCCTGCAGGGCGGCGGGCGGCTGCATGCGGCCTCGGTGCAGGTGCCTGCGGATCTGTCTTCGGCCGCGTTTTTCCTGGTGGGCGCCAGCATTGCGCCGGGTTCGGAAATCCTCCTAAGGGACGTCGGCATCAATCCCACCCGCACCGGCGTCATCGACATCCTGCGCGCCATGGGTGCGGACATCCGTATCGAGCGGGAACGCCGCTTCGGCGCCGAACCCGTGGCCGATTTACGGGTGCGCGCCGCGCCGCTGCATGGCATCGCGATTCCCGAGGCGCTGGTCCCGCTCGCCATCGACGAGTTCCCGGCCCTGTTCATCGCAGCCGCTTGTGCCGAGGGCGAAACCGTCCTGACCGGCGCGACCGAATTGCGGGTGAAGGAGAGCGATCGCATCCAGGTCATGGCCGATGGGCTAGCAGCGCTCGGGGTCTGCGCCGAGCCGCGCCCGGACGGCCTGCGCATCCGCGGCGGCCCAATCCAGGGCGGTTGCGTGGACAGTCACGGCGATCACCGCGTGGCGATGTCCTTCGCCATGGCGGCGTTGCGCGCCCAGGGAACCATCCGCATCCGCGACTGTGCCAATGTCGAGACCTCTTTCCCGGGTTTTGCTGCGCTGGCATCGGCCGCCGGCCTCGCACTCGAACGGGTCGCTGGCGATGCATGACGCGACCTTGGCCCCCGTCATCTGCCTCGATGGTCCCAGTGGCGCGGGAAAGGGAACGGTGGGCCGGATGCTGGCCCAGCGCCTGGGCTGGCATTTTCTCGATAGCGGCGCGCTGTATCGACTGGTCGCCGTGGCGGGTGGGAAGCGGCGCCTCGATCTCGATCGACCCGATGCCTTGGCCGGTCTTGCGCACGGACTGGATTGTGCCTTCGGCTGGGATGCCCGGGGCCGGGAGCGGATCCTGCTCGATGGCCGCGATGTCACCGCCGAGGTGCGCGCAGAGACGACCGGCGCCGCCGCCTCCCGGGTGGCGCGGCACCCCGAGGTCCGCGCCGCGCTGCTGGCGCGGCAGCGGGCCGAGCGTCGCTTCCCGGGCCTGGTTGCCGACGGCAGGGATATGGGGACGGTGGTCTTTCCGGATGCGCCGCTCAAGATTTTTCTCACGGCATCGGCCGATGAGCGCGCCCGGCGGCGCCATAAACAGTTGATGGAGCACGGCATCAGTGCTAGCATCCCGGACTTGATTCAAGAGATCGAAGCCCGGGATCGACAAGACCGCGAGCGAGCCGTGTCACCGTTGGTGGCTGATGCCGATGCGTTGACCGTCGATTCCACCGGACAGGCGCCGAGCGAGTTGTGTGCGTTCATTGTCGAGTTGGCGGGACGCCGCGGTCTCTTTTGAACGGCTTCTTTCCTTGAAATTGGATCAGGTGGCGAGGCAGAGCCTTGCTGAAAACCAACCGGTTCCGGGCCTTTCCGGGACCTCAACCGGCCGCCAGGCCGTTCCGGTAGAGAGCTTAAATGTCTGAAAGTTTTGCCGAACTGTTCGAAGAAAGCCTGCGTGGCCAAACCATGCAGCCCGGGGCCATCATCATCGGCCGCGTGGTCGGGATCCGTGGCGACAGCGTGATCGTCAACGCCGGATTCAAGTCCGAAGGCGTGATCGACATCCGCCAGTTCTACAACGAGAAGGGCGAACTGGAAGTTGCCGTTGGCGATGACGTCGAAGTCGCGCTCGATGCGGTGGAAGACGGCTCTGGCGCAACGCAACTCTCCCGTGAGAAGGCCAAGCGTGCCAAGTCCTGGACCGTGCTGGAAAAGGCGTTCGAACAGGGCGAGATCATCAAGGGCATCATGACCGGCAAGGTCAAGGGCGGCTATACGGTTGATATCGACGAGGTGCGCGCCTTCCTGCCGGGCTCCCTGGTCGATGTGCGCCCGGTGCGCGACACGGCCTATCTCGAAGGCAAGGAGCTCGAATTCAAGGTCATCAAGCTCGACCGCCGCCGCAACAACGTGGTGGTTTCCCGCCGCGCGGTGGTGGAACAGGAATACAGCGCCGAGCGTGAAGCCCTGCTGGACAACCTGCAGGAAGGCAGCGTGACCCGCGGCGTGGTCAAGAACCTGACCGACTACGGCGCGTTCATCGATCTCGGCGGCAT
>JAJXTQ010000089.1 GCA_021783685.1 Pseudomonadota bacterium
CAGTGTCCGCAGCCAGCGCAGTTCCACCATCGCCCGATAGCGAATCAGCCCGAACTCGCTGAGCAGGGCTCGCAGCTCGAAGGTCTTGTCGGCGTATCGGCCGTCGATCGGTGAAAGGGCGGTCAGCGCAGTCAGTTCCATGAGGTCTCCGTCGGACAGGGCGGCATCAGACCTGCCGGTCGTCCCGACAGTGGGTGATAAACTCGAATCAGGGCGCCATGATACTGCAATCGTGGCGGCGGACCGATGATTTTGCGCGCGTTGACTGCCCGCGGAGGATGCGTCATGAAAACGGTTCCCTCATCCGTTCGGATCGAGCACGACAGCATGGGACCCATCGAGGTGCCCGCCGCGGCGTGCTGGGGCGCCCAGACCCAGCGGGCGGTCCGGAACTTCCAGTTCAGCGGTCAGCCGATGCCGGCCCGGTTCATTCAGGCGCTCGCCTCGATCAAGGCCGCAGCAGCCGAAGCAAACGGCCTGCTCGGCCTGCTCGATGCGGATACCGCCCGGGCCATCGTCGAGGCCGGCGAGGCGATCGCAGGGGGGCGATACGCCGACCAGTTTCCGGTCGATGTCTATCAGACCGGGTCGGGTACCAGCACCAACATGAACGTGAACGAGGTGGTGGCACATCTGGCGGGCGCCGCGCTGGGGCGCCGGGTGCATCCCAATGATGCCGTCAATCTCGGGCAAAGCAGCAACGACGTCATCCCGACCGCGATCCATGTCAGTGCAGTTCTCGCGCTGGAGGAGGACCTGCTGCCCGCCATCGCCGCTCTGGAACGATGCATCGCCGGCCGGGCCGACGCGCTCGACGGCGTCATCAAGACCGGACGCACCCATCTCATGGACGCAACGCCGATCAGGATGTCGCAGGAGCTTGGCGCTTGGCAGGCGCAGTTGGCGCAGTCCCGTCAGGGCTTGCTCGAGACCCGGCAGCGACTGCTGGCGCTGGCGCAGGGCGGAACGGCCGTCGGAACGGGCTTGAATGCGCCGGCCGGATTCGTGCCCGCCTTCCTGGCCGCGCTCCAGCGCCGGACGGGCCAGCCGTTTCGTGTCGCCGACAATGCCTTCGCGGCCCTCGCCGGGCAGGAGACCGCCCTCGAACTGTCCGGTCGTCTCAAGGTGCTGGCGGTGGTGCTCATGAAGATTGCCAACGATCTGCGCTGGATGAACAGCGGCCCGTTGGCGGGGCTGGGCGAAATCACCCTGCCCGCGCTGCAACCCGGCAGCAGCATCATGCCCGGCAAGGTGAATCCGGTGATCCCGGAAGCCGTGGCACAGATCGCCGCGCAGGTGATGGGCTACGATGCCGCGATCACGGTTGCGGCGCAGTCGGGCAATTTCCAGCTCAATGTCATGCTGCCGCTCATCGCGCGCAATCTGCTCGACGCCTTGGCCTTGCTGAGCCGCGCCTGCACGGCGTTGGACCGGATGGCGATCGCCGGTTTCACGGTGCATGCCGGGCACATGCGCGAGCGTCTGGCCCGCAATCCCGTCCTGATCACGGCGCTCAACCCGGTGATCGGTTACGAGGCGGGCGCACGAATCGCAAAGATCGCGCTGGAGGAAGGAGTATCGGTGCGTGAGGTCGCGCGCCGGATGACGCAGTTGTCGGACGAGGAACTCGATCGTCTGCTCGATCCGCGGACGCTCACCGGTCCGGATCATTCCGGTCAGTGAACGACGGTCTTTCGGCCATGCCGGGGGTCGCGGGTGGGAGCGGACACAGCGACTGTGGCATTCAACCCGGTCGCTGCCAGGCCGGCGTGCGCTGCATCTGCGTCAGCAAACGCAGGTAATGCGCGTGTCGCTGCGCCGGAATGTCCCCGGCGTCCCGCGCCGCCAGAACGGCGCAGCCGGGCTCGCGCTGATGCTGGCAATCGACGAAGCGACACGGCTCGGCGCGGCCGAATTCCGGGAATCCTCCGATCAGTTCCTGAGGCGACAGGGGCCACAGTTTGAAATCCCGCACCCCGGGCGCATCAAGCAAGGCGCCGCCATCGGCCAGCCCGTGCCAGCGGGTCGTGGTGGTGGTGTGACGTCCGGTGCCGAGCGCGGTGGACAGTTCGCCCACCCGGTTCAGGGCGCCGGGGATGAGCGCATTGGTCAGCGCGGACTTGCCGACGCCGGACTGTCCGACCAGCAGGCTGGCCATCCCCTGCATGTGGTCGCGCAATTCAGACAATCCCAGCCCCGAACGCGCACTGATCCGCAGGCCGGGATAGCCGATCGCGGCATATCCGGCGAGGACCCGCTGTGCGGCGGCAGGGTGTTCGCCTGAAAGATCGGCCTTGTTCAGGAGCAGTAGCGGCTCCAATCCGAGGACATGCGCAGCGATCAGATAGCGATCCAGCAATTCCGGCTCGGGGGCCGGCTGGGGCGCGAACACGATCAGCAGCTGGTCGACGTTGGCGGCGACGACACGATTGTGGAGCCGACCTTCGAGCCGGCGGAACGTCGTGCGGCGTGGAAGGACGGCGTCGATCCGCGCCTGACCGCCGCCCAGGTCCTCGAAATGGACCCGATCGCCGGTGACCGGAGCCGGGGTGATGCGGCGGGTCTGAGCCTGCAGCCGGGCACCGGTCGGCGTCTCGATCAGCAGATTGCGACCATGGTCGACGACGACCCGGGCCCAGTCTCTCCTGCCCAGATCAGCCATCGACCGGGAAGAGGTCATCCACCTTGGCCGCGCAGATGAAATCGTTTTCCGAGAGGCCGGCGATCGCATGGGTCGTGTAACGGATGCGGGCTTCGTTGTAGCCGAACAGGATGTCGGGATGATGGTCTTCCTGATGCGCGATCCAGACGACTGCATTGACGAATGCGCTGGTCTGATAGTAGTTGCGAAACCGAATCACCCGCTCGATCCCGCGTCCGTCATCACAGAGATGCCAGTCGGCATCGAGCTTGGGGAGCAATGCCAGCACCCGCTCAGGGGTCAGCGGGGGCAGATCGCCTTCGCAGGGGCGGCAGCGCTTCTGCGCCAGACCTGTCATGGGTTCGTTCGTCAAGGCACGTCCTCCGGGTACGTTCAGGGCGCTATGCTAGCGCATTTGCGTGTCAGCGCCGCCCCGGCGTGTACCGACTGATAGAATGCCGGATTGCTTGGGCGAACAAGGAAGCCTCATGGCCGTCAGCGCCGATCACCTGATCTGGATCGACTTGGAAATGACCGGTCTGGATACCGACCAGGACCGGATCATCGAAATCGCCACCCTGATCACGGACAAGGATCTGCGGGTACTGGCCGAGGGCCCCGTCGTTGCGGTGCATCAACCTGCGGCGATCCTCGAGGGCATGGACGACTGGAACAAGCGCCAGCATCAGGCCTCGGGGCTGCTGGAGCGGGTGCGCGGCAGCCGGGTCGATGTGGCCGAAGCCGAGCGGCGGACGCTGGAATTCCTGCGCCGCTGGGTGCCTGCGGGGGCGTCGCCCATGTGCGGCAACAGCATCTGCCAGGATCGCCGTTTCCTGCATCGTCTCATGCCCACCCTCGAGACCTACTTCCACTATCGCCATATCGACGTCAGTACGCTCAAGGAACTCGCCCGGCGCTGGATGCCCGAGGTCATGCGCGGGATCAAGAAGACGGGAACCCATCTGGCGTTGGACGACATTCGCGAATCGGTCGCGGAGCTTGCCTTTTATCGCCAGCATCTCTTTGTCAGCGCGGCGCAGGCGAGCGAGGGCGCGAGCCGCTAGGCGCGCCTGTCCGAGTGGTCCAGATCGCGGCACCGATGACCATGGCCATCCCTGCGAGGGCGAGGGCATCGGGTGTTTCCTGCCAGAACAGCCAGCCGTAAAGGCCCGCGAACAGCACGGCGAGATAGGTGTAGAGACCGGTCTGGGCAGCCGGGCCCCGGTGGTAGGCCAGGGTGAGCAGCATCTGCGCGGCAGCGGCCAGGATGCCGATCCCCAGCAGGGCCAGCCACTCCGATGCGGAAGGCGTCTGCCAACCCCAGGGCAAGGCCAAGGCCGAGGCAAGCGTGCTGAAGAGTGAAAAGTAGAAAACCGTGCGGAACGCCGGTTCCAGTCCCGCCATGCGACGGATGCCGACCATCGCCACGGCAGCCAGCACGCCGGACAAGAGGCCCAAGAGGGCAGGCAGCGTCAGGCCGAGATGGGGCTTGAGGATCATCAGCAAGCCGGCGAACCCGGTCAGGACGGCGCCCAGGATTTGCGGTACCAGCGGCTCCTTGAGCCAGATGCGGGCGATGAAGGGGATGAACAGCGGCGCGCTGTAGTTGAGCAGCATGGCGCTCGCCAGGTCGAGCCGGGGGATGGCGTAGAAGAAGCAGACCATCGCGGCGAATCCCGTGCCGTCGCGAATCAGGTGCAGACGCAGATGCCGACTGTGGAGGCCCTGGCCGCGCGCGCGCCAGATCCACGGCAGCAGGGCCGCCAGGCCGAAGGCGTTGCGGAAAAAGACCACCATGACGTTGCCCAGATCGGGCGCAACGAGCTTGATCAGCGCCCCCATGCTCGCAAACAGCGCACTCGAGCCCAGGATCAACAGTGCGGCGGATTGCGGGGGTTGATTCATGGACTGCGGGTACCGGGCCGGCCGGTCGATGCCGGCCCGGGAAAGAGGGGCCCTGACGGAATCAAGCGCTCGGTTTGGCTTCGGCCAGATAAAGCCAGGTGGGAATCACGGTATCCGGATTGAGCGACATGCTCTGGATGCCCTGTTCGAGCAGCCACTTCGCCAGGTCCGGGTGGTCCGACGGTCCCTGACCGCAGATGCCGACGTACTTGTCCTGCGCCCGGCATGCCGTAATGGCCATGGACAGGAGTTTCTTCACGGCGGCGTTGCGCTCGTCGAACATGCCGGCGACCACGGCCGAATCCCGGTCGAGCCCCAGGGTCAGCTGCGTCAGGTCGTTGGAGCCGATCGAGAAGCCGTCGAAATGCTGCAGGAACTCATCGGCCAGAAGGGCATTGGACGGCAGTTCGCACATCATGATCAGCTTGAGCCCGTTCTCGCCGCGCTTGAGTCCGTTTTCGGCCAGCAGCGCCGTGACCTTCCGGGCGCCTTCCGGGGTGCGCACGAAGGGAATCATGACCTGGACGTTGGTGAGGCCCATGTCGTTGCGGACCCGCTTCAGCGCGCGGCATTCCAGCTCGAAACAGGGCTTGAAGTCTTCGGACACATAGCGCGAGGCACCGCGGAAGCCCAGCATGGGATTTTCCTCATGGGGCTCGTACTGGGCGCCGCCGACGAGGTTGGCGTATTCGTTGGACTTGAAGTCCGAGGTGCGCACGATCACCGGATGCGGCCAGAACGCGGCGGCCAGGGTGGCGATGCCCTCGGTGAGCCGGGTGACGTAGAACTCGACCGGGTCGTCGTAGCCAGCCATCTGCCGGCGGATCTGGGCCTGCAATTCGGGCGGCTGTTCGTCGAGATGCAGCAGCGCCTTGGGATGCACGCCGATCATGCGGTTGATGATGAATTCGAGGCGCGCCAGTCCGATGCCCTGGTGCGGCAGCATGGCGAAATCGAAGGCGCGGTCCGGATTGCCCACGTTCATCATGATCTTGACGGGGATCTCGGGCATGGCGTCGAGTTCGGCCGTGCGCAGTTCGAACGCCAGCAAGCCGGGGTAGACCATGCCGGTGTCGCCTTCGGCGCAGGACACGGTGACCGGCGCGCCGTCCGTGACCTGTTCGGTGGCATTGCCGCAGCCGACGACGGCAGGGATGCCCAGTTCGCGCGCGATGATCGCCGCGTGGCAGGTGCGGCCACCGCGGTTGGTGACGATGGCGGCGGCGCGCTTCATGATCGGCTCCCAGTCCGGATCCGTCATGTCGGTGACCAGCACGTCACCGGCCTGCACGCGGTCCATCTGGGAGATGTCGGTGATGATGCGCACGGGCCCCGCGCCGATCTTCTGGCCGATGGCGCGACCCTGCGCCAGCGGTGCGCCTGGCTTCTCCTTGAGCAGATAGCGCTCGAGGGTGTCATGCCCGATGTTGCTCTTGACCGTCTCCGGGCGCGCCTGAAGGATGTAGATCTTGCCGTCGCGGCCGTCCTTGCCCCATTCGATGTCCATGGGGCGGCCATAGTGCTTCTCGATGATGAGGGCCTGACGTCCCAATTCCTCGATCTCGGCATCGGTGAGGCAGAAACGCAGGCGATCGACCTCGGCGACCGGCACCGTTTCGACGCGCTTGCCGCCCGCCGCCGGATCGGCGTAGATCATCTTGATCAGTTTGGTGCCGAGCACCCGCCGGAGCACGGCCGGGTGGCCGGATTCGAGACCAGCCTTGCGGACATAGAACTCGTCCGGGTTGACCGCACCCTGAACCACCATCTCGCCGAGGCCGTAGGAAGCGGTAATGAAGACGACGCCGTTGAAACCCGATTCGGTGTCGAGGGTGAACATGACGCCCGAGGCGCCGACGTCGCTGCGCACCATGCGCTGGACGCCCGCCGACAGGGCGACATGGCTGTGGTCGAAACCCTTGTGGACGCGGTAGGAAATGGCCCGGTCGTTGTAGAGCGAGGCAAATACTTCCTTGATGGCGTGCAGCACGGCGTCGAGTCCGTCGACGTTGAGGAAGGTTTCCTGTTGTCCCGCGAAGGAGGCGTCGGGCAGGTCTTCGGCAGTGGCCGAGGAGCGCACCGCGACCGAGATCCCGCCACCGGCGTCTTGCATCATTTGCTCGTAAGCGCTGCCGATCTCGTCATTCAGTCGCGTGGGCAGGGGCGCGTCCATGATCCAGCGGCGGATCTGGGCGCCCGTGCGGGTCAACTCGGGGACATCATCGACATCCAGCGCCCGCAGCGTGGTATCGATCCGCTCCTGCAAGCCGGTTTCACGCAAGAAGTCCCGGTAGGCCTGGGCCGTGGTGGCGAAGCCATCGGGAACGTGGACGCCGGCCGACCGCAAATTGCTGATCATCTCGCCGAGCGAGGCATTCTTGCCGCCCACGCGATCCACGTCGCCCATTCCCAGGCCGTCGAACCCAATGACATAGCTTTCCAAGACCAAACTCCCCAGGTTTCGAGAGAATGCCGGCATGGGGCGCCGGCGAGCCCTTACCGGCCCGGTTGAAGCGCCTGTGAAAGTCGCCTAACCTGCCGGGAAGTTTCCATTCGGCACGCGCGCCGCGTCGCGATGCATGCTGAAAGATGCGGGTTTTTAGCGCACGAAGGTTATCACAGATGGCCCACAAACGTACCGTCTTCTACCTGTCGGATCGGACCGGAATCACGGCGGAAACACTGGGCGGGAGCCTGCTGACCCAGTTCGACGGCGTTGAATTCCGCCAGATCAGCGTGCCCTTCATCCAGAACGAGGACAAGGCGCGGCGCACGGTCGACATGATCAACCGCGCCGCGCTGGAAGACGGCGTGCGGCCGATTCTTTTCTGCACGCTGGTCGACGATCGCGTCATATCCCTGCTGCAGGAGAGCAAGGGCTACCTGCTGGACCTGTTCGGCACTTTCATCGATCCGCTGGAAATGGAACTGGGGCAGGAGTCGACCCACAGCGCCGGGCGGGCGCATGGGATCGCCAATCAACGGGCCTATCAGGCGCGC
>JAJXTQ010000090.1 GCA_021783685.1 Pseudomonadota bacterium
CCGGGCCGCATCCCTATCCCATGATGGTGCGCGACTTCCAGTGCATCATCGGGCGGGAAACCCGCGAGCAGATGCTGGCGCAGGAGGGGCGGCTGCCCGACGCGCTGGTGGCCTGCGTCGGCGGCGGTTCCAACGCCATGGGGCTGTTCCACCCGTTTCTCGACGACCCGGAGGTGGCGCTCTACGGTGTCGAGGCGGCGGGCCACGGGCTGGCCTCGGGGCAGCATTCGGCGCCGCTGTCTGCGGGCCGGCCGGGCGTCCTGCACGGCAGCCGGACCTATCTGCTCGACGATGCCGACGGCCAGATCCAGGAGGCGCATTCCATCTCGGCGGGGCTCGATTACCCGGGCGTCGGGCCGGAACACAGCTGGCTGAAGGACAGCGGGCGCGCGCATTACGTTTATGCCACCGATGAGGAGGCGCTGGCGGCCTTTCATCGCCTGACCCGCACCGAAGGCATCATCCCCGCGCTGGAAAGCGCGCATGCCCTGGCGTATGCCGAGCGCCTCGCGGCGCGGATGGCGCCGGCGCAGACCCTCGTCGTCAACCTTTCCGGCCGCGGCGACAAGGACATCTTCACCATCGCCGCGCGGGAGGGCATCGCGCTATGAGTCAGGCGCCATCACGGATCGAACGTCGTTTCCGGGCCCTGCACGAGCAGTCCCGCGCCGCGCTCGTCACTTACGTCATGGCCGGCGATCCCGATGCCGATACCACGCTGGACCTCCTGCATGCCCTCGTCGCCGGAGGCGCGGACATCCTCGAACTCGGCGTGCCGTTTTCCGATCCGGTCGCCGACGGGGTCGCCATCCAGTTGGCGGCCGGCCGCGCCTTGCGGTCCGGAATGAATCTGCCGGGCGTGCTCGATCTGGTGCGCCGTTTCCGGGAGCGGAACGGCGAGACGCCGATCGTGCTGATGGGTTATCTGAACCCGATCGAACGCATGGGCTACGGCGCATTCGCAGCGGCGGCGAGCGCCGCCGGCGTCGACGGCGTGCTGACCGTGGACCTGCCGCCGGAGGAAGGCGAGGGATTACTGCCGGCCTTGCGCGAGGCGCGGCTTGCGCCCATTTTCCTGGTGGCGCCGACGACCACCGACCGCCGCATGGCCTGGATCTGCGAGCAGGCGCAGGGGTTTGTCTATTACGTCTCGCTCAAGGGCGTGACCGGCGCCGCCAGTCTGGACCTCGAAGCCGTCGGCGAGCGGCTGGCGGTGGTGCGGGCACTGACCAGCTTGCCGGTCGGCGTCGGGTTCGGCATCACGGGACCCGAACAGGCGGCCGCGGTGGCTGCCGTTGCCGATGCCGTGGTGGTGGGCAGCGCACTGGTCAAGACCATCGCGGGCGGCAATCCCGGCACCCTGCCGGAGCAGATCACGGCCCAGGTGAGCGCCTTGCGGGTGGCCATGGATGAGGCGCCGCGCGCCAGAGGAATCGCGCCATGAACTGGTTCACCAAACTGATGCCCTCTCGCATCCGCACCGAAAGCGAACAAAAGCGGGCGGTGCCGGAAGGGGTCTGGGATCGCTGCGAATCCTGCGAGGCGATGCTCTACCGCCCCGAACTCGAGCGCAACCAGGAGGTGTGCCCGAAGTGCGGCCACCACGGCCCCATCGAGCCGCGGCGGCGCCTGGCGCAGTTTTTCGATCCGGAGACGGCTACCGAACTGTTCGCGGGCGTGGAGCCGGTCGATGCCCTGAAGTTTCGCGACAGCAAGAAGTACAAGGATCGCCTCACGCAGGCCCAGAAGGCCATCGGCGAGAAGGACGCCCTGCTGGTCATGAAGGGCCTGCTCAAGCAACTGCCGGTGGTCGCAGCCGCGTTCGACTTTCGCTTCATGGCCGGCTCCATGGGCGCGGTCGTCGGCGAGAAGTTCGTCCGCGCCGCGCGCCAGAGCCTCACCGACCGCGCGCCGCTGGTCTGCTTTGCGGCCAGCGGCGGGGCGCGCATGCAGGAGAACCTCTTTTCCCTGATGCAGATGGCCAAGACCAGTGCGGCACTGGCCGAGTTGTCCGCGGCCGGGGTGCCCTTCGTGTCCGTGCTGACCCATCCCACCACCGGCGGGGTATCGGCCTCGCTCGCCATGCTGGGGGATGTGAACGTGGCCGAGCCGCGCGCGCTGATCGGTTTTGCCGGTCCCCGCGTGATCCAGCAGACAGTGGGGCAGACCCTGCCCGAGGGCTTCCAGCGCAGCGAGTTCCTGCTGGAGCACGGGACGGTCGACTTCATCCTGGATCGGCGCCAGATGCGCGATCGCCTGGCCAGCGTGCTGCGGATCTTCATGCGCCTGCCGGGACCGCCGGCCGAGTGAGCGCGGCGGAGTCCACGCGCGATCTGGCCGGCTGGCTGGCCCATCTGGAAGGCTTGCATCCGCGCGAGATCGAGCTGGGACTGGACCGGGTGCGCGCCGTGTTCGAGGCGCTGGGCCGGCCGCGCCCGGCGCGTCGGGTCATCACGGTGGCCGGCACCAACGGCAAGGGCTCCAGCGTCGCCTTCCTGGAGGCCATCCTCGCGGCCGCCGGCCGACGCGTGGGCAGCTACACCTCGCCGCACCTGTGGCGCTACAACGAGCGGGTGCGCTTGGCGCAACGGCCGGTGGACGACGCCGCGCTGTGCAGGGCCTTCGCGCGGGTGGAGCAGGCGCGCGGCGACATCAGCCTGAGCTACTTCGAGTTCGGCACCCTGGCGGCGCTGGATCTGTTCGCCCGCGCGGATCTCGAGGTGGCGGTGCTCGAGGTCGGCCTGGGGGGGCGGCTCGACGCGGTGAATGTCGTGGACGCCGACATTGCCCTCATCACCGCCATCGATCTGGATCACACCGACTGGCTGGGCCCCGACCGGGACAGCATCGCCCGCGAGAAGGCAGGCATCAGCCGCGCGACGCGGCCGCTGATCTGCGCCGACCCCGCGCCCCCCGCCGGCCTGCTGCAGCATGGTTTGGGGATGCCGCGCTGGTGCGCGGGCACCGATTTTCGCATCCATGAAGGTCGCGACGGCCGATGGGATTTTCGCAGCGCCGGCGGCGACTGGACCGGGCTGCCGCCGCCGGCGCTGCGCGGCGCGCATCAATACCGCAATGCCGCCGGCGTGCTGGCCGCGCTGATGCAGTTGCCGGCCGGGCTACGACCGGATCGCGCCGCGGTGGCGCAGGGATTGCGCGCGGCACACCTGCCCGGCCGTCTCGACCATCGTCCGGGCGCCGTGACCCAGATCTTCGATGTGGCGCACAACCCGGCGGGCGCGCAGGTTCTGGCCGCGCATCTGGCCGACCTGCCGGTGACCGGGATACGCCGGACGATCCTGGGCATCCTGCAGGACAAGGATGCGGCGCCCATGATCGCAGCGCTCGGGCCGCATACCGACCGCTGGTACGTCCCGGATCTGCCTGGACCGCGCGGTGGGCGGGCGGCATGGGTGGCAGACGCCATCCGGCAACGGACCCCTGACGCGATCATCCAGTGCTTCGATCATCCCGCCGACGCCTATCGCGCCGCCCTGATCGACGGCCGCCCGGGGGATCGCGTGCTGGTGACGGGTTCCTTCCTGACCGTGGCCCTTGCCGCGCCCGAACCCTTATAATGACGAGTTGGTGATGCGAGCGGCTTGGAGTGACGGCATGGATCCGATCCTGAGGCGACGACTGGTCGGCGCGGCGGTTCTCTGGGCCGGGGCGATGGTGCTGCTGCCCTGGGTGCTCGACCGCAAGCCTGCCGCGACCGAGCCGCCGGCGCTGGTGACGGGCGGGGATCCCGAGCGCGAAATGCGCACCATCGACCTGGCGCCACCGCCACTCCGCGAGGCGACGCCGACGCCGACGCCGGTTCAGTCGCCGCCCCCGGATGCGGCCGAGATACCCGCCCCGGTTGCGGGGGTTCCAGCGATGCCCGAGCCGCCGCCGAACGAGGACGAGGCCGCGAGCGTCATGCCTGAGCGCCCAGCGGCGCCCGCGCAGACAGCGCGGAAGCCCGCTCCGGAGGCGAAGGTCAAGCCGCAGGCGCCTGCGCCCGTGGCCCCGCCGAAACCGCCGGTCTCGGCTCCCGCAGTGGCGCCGAAGCCAGCGGCGGTGCCCGTGCGCAGCGATGCTCCGGCTGCCGCCAAACCGGCGGCTGCGACGCCGCCGACCCTTGGCCCGGCGGCAGCGCCACCAGCCGCGATGGCGGGCTGGACGGTGCAGGTGGGCAGCTTCGGCGACCTGCAGAATGCCCAGAGCCTGGCCGCGCGGCTGGTCCAGCGGCAACACGCCGCTCAGGTGAGCACCCTCGTCGTCGATGGCCGGACCCTCTACCGGGTCCGGGTCGGTCAACTGGGTCGACGGGAAGATGCGGAAACCTTGCGTTTGCAGATCGAGCAGTCGATGGGCCTGAACGGCAAGGTCGTCCCGACGCCATGACGGCCCGGGGGCCTGTGGACGGAATCCAGTCATGGTCAACCCGATCGACGTCCTGATTCTGGTGGTGGTGGCGATCTCGCTCGGGATTGCCCTGCTGCGCGGGCTGGTCCAGGAAGCACTGTCACTGGCGACCTGGGTGGCGGCCGCCGCCGCGGGCTATTGGGGCGCCGCAGCGGTCCAACCCTACCTTGCAGGACTCATTGCGCAGGACGGTCTGCGCCGTGTGGTAGCCGGCGTGCTGGTGTTCGCAGTGGTGCTGATCCTCGGTGGACTGATCAACCGGCTGATGGGCCAGACGATCCGGCGGCTGGGCCTGGGTGGCGTCGACCGCCTGCTGGGGATGGCGTTTGGGGCCGCGCGTGCGGCTGCGCTGATCACGCTGGCCGTGATGCTTGCCCAACTCACCCCGCTGCCGCGCTCCGAATGGTGGGTACGCTCGGCGCTGGTGCCCTATTTCCTTCCGCTGGCGGCCCGGTTCCAGGCCCGGTTGCCCGCAGACGTCCAGACGCCTGCCCCGGTCGAGGGTCTCGGGACTTGATCGGCCAATTTTTACGAGGAGTCCCCGCATGTGTGGTGTAGTCGGCATCGTGGGTCAGGCGCCCGTGAATCAGGATCTGTACGATGCCCTGACCGTGCTCCAGCACCGTGGGCAGGACGCTGCGGGCATCATGACCTGCGACGGCGACCGGCTCTATCTGCGCAAGGACAACGGCCTGGTGCGCGACATCTTCCAGGCGCAACACATGTACGGCCTGCTCGGCGACATGGGCATCGGCCACACCCGCTACCCGACGGCCGGTTGCGCCACGGCAGCCGAGGCGCAGCCGTTCTATGTCAACTCACCCTTCGGCATCTCGCTGTCGCACAACGGCAACCTCACCAATGCCGAGGCGCTCAAACGCGAGCTGTTCGAACAGGACATGCGCCACATCAACACCACCTCCGATTCGGAAGTGCTGCTCAACGTCTTCGCGCATGAGCTGCAGGTGCAGGGCAAGATCCGCATCCAGCCCGAGGACGTGTTTGCCGCCGTGGCCGGGGTGCATCGCCGCTGTCGCGGCGCCTATGCCGTGGTGGCCATGATCACGGGCTACGGCATCGTCGGCTTCCGCGATCCCTACGGCATCCGTCCCCTGGTCTACGGGCGGCGCGAAACCGCGCAGGGCGTGAGCTACATGATCGCCTCGGAGAGCGTCGCGCTGAAGGTGCTCGGCTTCGAGCCGATCGCGGACGTGCAGCCGGGCGAGGCCGTGTTCATCGACCGCTCGGGCCAGGTCCATCGCAAGGTCTGCGCCGCACATACCCTGCACTCGCCCTGCATCTTCGAATACGTCTACTTCGCCCGGCCCGATTCCATCATCGAGAACGTCTCGGTCTACAAGGCGCGGCTGCGGATGGGCGACTATCTGGCCCGGAAGATCGAACGCGAGTGGCAGGACCGCGACATCGACGTGGTGATCCCCATTCCCGACACCAGCCGCACGGTCGCGGTCCAGCTCGCGCATCACCTCGACGTGAAATACCGCGAAGGCTTCATGAAGAACCGCTACATCGGGCGCACCTTCATCATGCCGGGTCAGCAGCTGCGCAAGAAATCCGTGCGCCAGAAACTCAATGCCATCGATCTCGAGTTTCGCGGCAAGAACGTGCTGCTGGTGGACGATTCCATCGTGCGCGGCACCACCTCGCGCCAGATCATCGAAATGGCGCGCGAGGCGGGCGCGAACAAGGTCTACTTCGCCTCGGCCGCCCCGCCGGTGCGCTATCCCAATGTCTACGGCATCGACATGCCGGTATCCGCCGAACTGGTCGGCTACGGCCGCAGCGAGGAGGAAATCTGCCGCGAAATCGGCGCGGATCGCCTCATCTATCAGGATCTGGCCGATCTGGAGCGCGCCGTGCGCTGGGAGAAGGACGGCGAGCGCATCGACCGCTTCGACAGCTCCTGTTTCTCCGGCGAATATGTGACCGGTGATGTCACGCCCGAGTATCTGGCCGCGCTCGCCCTGCAGCGTTCGGACGGTTCCCGGGCCGATGCGGCCGGCGCCGATTTCCCGGTGATCGAAATCTACAACGGGATCTGAGCGGCATGGACCAGGATTTCGACGAATTCGCCTTCGAGACCCGCGCCATCCGCGCCGGTATCGAGCGCAGCGACCAGGGCGAACACGCCGAGGCCATCTACGCGACCTCGAGCTTCGTGTTCGCCAGCGCGGCCGAGGCGGCCGCCCGTTTTGCCGGAGAGCAGCCCGGCAACATCTACAGCCGCTTCACCAACCCCACCGTGCGCATGTTCGAGCGGCGGCTGGCGGCGCTGGAGGGCGGCGCGGCCTGCGTCGCGACCAGTTCCGGCATGTCGGCCATCCTTGCGGTGTGCATGGCGCTGCTGCGCCAGGGGGATCAGGTGGTAGCCGCACGCGGCCTGTTCGGCACCACCACCAGCCTGCTCAGCCAATACCTGACGCGCTTCGGCGTGGCGGTGCGCTTCGTGCCGGCCACCGATTATGCAGCCTGGCAGCAGGCGATCGACTCAGGTCCCACCCGCCTGCTGATCATCGAGACGCCGACCAATCCCTTGAGCGAGGTGCTCGACATCCGGCGGCTGGCGGATCTGGCCCATGCGGCGGGCGCCCGGCTCGTGGTCGACAACTGCTTCTGCACGCCGGCGCTGCAGCGACCGCTTGCTCTGGGGGCGGATCTCATCGTTCATTCGGCCACCAAATACCTCGACGGTCAGGGACGCTGTCTCGGCGGCGCGGTCGTGGGGGACGCCGAAACGGTGGGCAAGGAAGTGTTCGGTTTTCTGCGCACCGCCGGGCCGACCCTGAGCCCCTTCAACGCCTGGGTGTTCCTGAAGGGGCTTGAAACCCTGTCCTTGCGCATGCGCGCCCATAGCGAGCATGCAATGGCGCTGGCGCGCTGGCTGCAGGAACAGCCGGGCGTGAGCCGCGTGCACTATCCGGGCTTGCCCGACCATCCTCAGCATGCGCTGGCCGCCGCCCAGCAGTCGGCCTTCGGCGGGATGGTGTCCTTCGAACTGGCGGGCGGCAAAGCCGCAGCCTGGCGGCTGATCGATGCGACGCGGCTGATCTCCATCACGGCCAATCTGGGCGACACC
>JAJXTQ010000091.1 GCA_021783685.1 Pseudomonadota bacterium
TTTCGGCGCATGGGCCAGCCTGCTCGCCGGCGTCCTGGCGACCCTGCTGATCCACGGCCTGTATCTCGCGAACGGCAGCCACGACAGCCCGCTGGCCCCGGAGCAGGAGTTCATGTTCGTGGCCAGTGCGCTCATCATTTCCACCATCATGGCGATGGCGAACAACTTCCAGCGTTACCGTCGCCGGCGTCTGGCGCGGCTCTACCGGCAGCAGGCCGAGCAGACACGGCTGATCCGCCAGCAGCAGCAAGCCCTGGATCTGCGCGCGCGCGAACTGGTGCAGGCCAACGAGCGACTGCGCCTCGCTTCACTGTCGGATGGGCTGACCGGGGTCGCCAACCGGCGATCCTTCGACGAAAGCCTGCAACGCGAATGGCTGCGGCTGGCGCGCAGCCAGGAGCGGACCGCGCAGCGCCAGAACGACATCGGCGCACCCAATGGCCTCGCCTTGCTGCTGATCGACATCGATGCCTTCAAGGCCTACAACGATCGCTATGGGCACGGCGCCGGCGACGACTGCCTGCGCCGCGTCGCGCGTGCCATCCACGGTGCGACCATGAGGGCGGGGGATGTCACGGCGCGTTATGGCGGCGAGGAATTTGCCGTGCTCCTGCCCGATACGACGCTCGAGGGCGGCGAGCAGGTCGCGCGCCGGCTCATGACCAACGTGGACGCCCTGCAGATCGCGCATGAGGATTCCCCGGTGTCGGGACGGGTCACGGTGAGTGTCGGCCTGACGCACATGAGCGCGCCGGCGCCGATTCAACCGCCGGTGTTCCTCAAGCTCGCGGACGAAGCGCTGTACCTCGCCAAGAATCACGGCCGCAACCGGATCATGGTGCGCCTGCCGGATTGAGCGTCGGGGCCGCCGGCGCGTCGATCAACCCGTGCGCTGCGCGATGAGTCGCTCCAGTTCGATGGCATCGACGGCGAAGCGGCGGATGCCTTCGGCCAGCTTTTCCGTGGCCATGGCGTCTTCGTTGAGCAGCCAGCGGAAACGGCTTTCGGACAGCTCCAGCCGCGCGATGTCGAGCGTTGCCGCGACGGCCGGATCCAGCCGCAGCGGCAACGGCTCCTCGCGGGTCTCGAGTTCGGCCAGCAGCGTGGGGGCGATGGTGAGCAGGTCGCAACCCGCCAGCGCCGTCACCTGCCCGGCGGTGCGGAAGCTCGCGCCCATGATCTCGGTGTCATGGGCGAATTTCTTGAAGTAGTTGAAGATCGCCGTGACCGACCGCACGCCCGGATCGTTCTCGGGTGCGTAGGCCGCCACGCCGTCGCGCTGGCGATACCAGTCGGTGATCCGGCCCACGAAGGGCGAGATCAGCCGCACGCCGGCCTCCGCGCAAGCCACCGCCTGAGCGAGGCAGAACAGCAGCGTCAGGTTGCAGTGGATGCCTTCCTGCTCCAGCGCGCGGGCGGTCGCGATGCCCTCCCAGGTGCTGGCCAGCTTGATCAGCACGCGCGCGCGATCGATACCGGCCGCTTCATAGAGCGCGATCAGACGCCGCGCCCTGGCGAGGCTGGCCGGGACATCGAAGGACAGTCGCGCATCAACCTCGGTCGAAACCCGTCCCGGCACGATCCGCAGAATCTCCACGCCGAAGTTGACGGCCAGCTTGTCCATGGCGGCGTCCAACCGCTCGCCGGCCGTCCCGTGCTGGGCGTTGCCGAAACGGATGGCATCCTCCACCAGATGCCGGTAAGCATCCTGACTCGCCGCCGCAAGGATCAGGGAGGGATTGGTCGTGGCATCGGTGGGGCGATAGCGGGCGATGGCCTCGATGTCGCCGCTGTCGGCCACGACGGTCGTGTGACGGCGCAGTTGCTGCAACTGGTTCATGCTTGGGTACTCTCCAAAGCCAAGGGATCATCTCGCCGGCGACCGGCTTGCCTCGCGCCGGCCGTGCGGTTCGGGCTCATGCGGTGGACGACGCGCGCGCGGGATGGACGATCCCACGCTCATCGGCGGCCCAGCGGAAAAAACGCCGCGCATTGGCGGTCGTTTGCCGGGCGAGCGCCGCTGGATCCTCGCCGCGCGCACGGGCCACGGCGGTGAGCACATGCGGCAGGAAAGCCGGCTCGTTGCGGCCATCGCGGGGGCGCGGGCGCAGGTCGCGCGGCAACAGATACGGGCAATCGGTCTCGATCATCAGCCGCTCCGCCGGAATGTCGCGCACCAGTTCCAGCAGATGCCGGCCCCGGCGCTCGTCACAGATCCACCCGGTGATGCCAATGTACAGATCCAGGTCGAGATAGGCATGCAGCGCCGCCCGATCGCCGGTGAAGCAATGCACGACCGCGTCGGTCACGGCATCACGCGCGGCGCGGATCATCGGCAGAAAGCGCGCGTGGGCTTCGCGTTCGTGCAGGAACAGCGGCAGACGGTGGTGCGCCGCCTGTTCCACAAGCCGCTCGAGGACGCGTTCCTGCATCGCGCGCGGGGAAAAATCGCGGAAGAAGTCCAGTCCGGTTTCGCCGATCGCGACCACTTCGGGCGCTGCCCAAAGGCGCGCCAGTTCATCGAGCTGCGTCGGGTCATGGTCCGCCGCATGATGGGGATGAACCCCGGCCGTGCAGCGCAACAGCGCGGGATGCGCCCGGGCGAGGCCGAGCGCCTGGAGGCTGCACGAAAGCGAACTGCCGGTGACCACCAGGCCGGCGACGCCCGCCGCTCTGGCGCGATCGAGGACCGCCGCGCGATCGGGGTCGAAGGCGTCATGGGGCAGGTTGGCGCCGATGTCCACCAGATCCATCATGCCGGCTCCGAGCGACGGCGCGCGCGGTGCAACCGGACGAAATGCAGGGCGACGGCGAGCGGCGTGAGGCCGATCAGGCCGTAGATCGGCAGCACCACCCAGACGGCCCATGGATAGGGTGGGGGCTGATGATGCAGATAGTGGCCCCATGCCAGCGCCCCGCCGAGTTGCCAGACCACGGCGCAGGCCAGCGCGGCGATGGCGCGAGTCCGCGGCGGTGGTTCGGCCGCGATGGCATAGCGACCCTGCCACCGCGAGAGGGCCAGCCCCACGGCCAGCAGGGCGACGCCCATGAGCGCGAAGACATAGGGTCCGAACGCCAGATCGGGGCGCAGGAAGGTGCGATCGGGCAGCGCGGGATTGTAGTAAGCGGTGACGGAATCACCGACCGCATAGGGCGCGATCGCCGCTTCGGCCGCTGCGCGCGAACGCGGGTCGCGACGGGAGAACAACTGGTCGGTTCGCATCACCTCGTTGCCGACGCGGAAGCGGAACGCGACGAAGGGAAGAAACTTGCCGTCCTCGGCGGCGCGGACACCGCGATCGATCACTTCGGCCGTGATCGGAACAAAGTCGCGGAGTTGACCGACCTGCAGAACGATCCGTTGCATGCCGATGAACAGCAGGATCACGCTGGACAGCACGCAGATCAGAAGCAGACGACGTTGCAGTTGCGCGGAAAGCGGGGCGGCCGGCGACACGGTCATAGGGGGCGGGAGTGGATGACGGGACGGTCATTGTGGCACGGATGTCGCGCCGTCTCTATATTCAAAACGTTGCCGATACCATTGGTCTTATATTAAATTAGTCAATCGACTACTCGGTATGTATTGCGAAACCCATGGCGCCCAACCAGAAACCTGCTGTCCTGGACCTTGAAACCCGCGAGCGGATCCTGCAGACCGCTTTCGAGATGTTCGGCCGTTATGGCTACGACGGGGTGTCCATCGATCAGATCTCGAAGGCGTGCAGTCTCAGCAAGGGCGCGATGTACTGGTATTTCCGCAACAAGGAAGCGCTCTTCGTCGAATGCGTCAAGCGCTTGCGCAAGCTGTTCGTCGCGCACATCTATGGCCCCATGGCCGGCGCCGATCACCCCAAGGAGCAGATGCTGAAGTTCTTTCAGGGCATCGAGAGCATCCTGCAGGATTCGGAAAACCTGGAAAGCGTCTCGGGGCTGTTGATCGGCGTGGGCCGGGTCGATCGCGATCTCATCAAGGAGTTTCGCACCCGTGCGCGACGGGATGCGGAGCATTTCCTGGCCGGTATCCTCGACAATGGCCGTGCGTCAGGCCAATTCCGTTTCGTAGGGGACGCTCTGCCCGTCGCGCGGGCGCTGTTCATCGTGCTCGAAGGCTGTCTGGTCCAGGCGCGCGCCGACACCGCCGAGCAGACGGCCGATGCCGTGCATCGGCTTGCCTTGGGCTTCTTCCTGGCCTGCGGCGCCAGGCCGCCCGCCGAGCTGGGTTACGACGCGCTGCTGGCCGCCACGCCGACGCTTTCTTGACACGCCCGGGCGCCATTCCTATAGTGGACCGCCCGGCGTTTGCCCTCCTGCGGCGAACGCTCAACCATCCGGATTCACGTCCGCGGTGACGCGCCTCCGCTCCCCTTCCACAGGACGAGACATGTTCGGCAAGCTGTTCGGCAAGAAACACACCGGTCCCCATCAGGTGCGGATCGAGGGGCTGGCCCAGCCTGTGGCGTGCGACGAGAAGACCTTCATCCTCTCGGCGGCGCTGCGCGACGGGATCGCCATTCCCTACAGCTGCCGGGTGGGCGGCTGCGGTACCTGCAAGGTGCAACTGCTGGAAGGCAAGGTGAAGGAGTTCACCGACAAGACCTACCTGTTGAGCCAGGAAGAGCTGCGCGCCAACTACATCCTCGCCTGCCAGTGCCAGCCGCGCTCGGACCTGCGCATCCGGGTCGATGCCCTGGACCTGTCCCCGGAGGCCCAAGCCTCGGTGCACGAGGTGGTCACCCGGGCGGGCGTCATCGACGCCTTGCGTCCCCTGACGCACGACATCGTCGAGGTGAGCATCGCGCTGGACGGGCCATTGGCCTATACCGCCGGGGAATATGCCGACCTGCGCGTGCCCGGCGCCCTGGACGAGTTCCGCTCCTATTCCTTCGCCACCCGTCCGGATGCCGCGCGGGCCGATCGCGCCGTGTTCCACATCCGCAAGGTGCCCGGCGGCACGTTCACCGAATGGCTGCATCAGGGCGATCGCCTCGGCGCGCGGGTCGAACTGCGCGGCCCCTTCGGCGACTTCCGCCTGCGTTCGGCCGCAGCCCCCATGGTCTGTGTGGCCGGCGGCAGCGGCATGGCGCCCATCAAGGCCTTGCTGGAGCAGGCCGTGGTGGACGGCGCCGCGCGCGACTGCACCTATCTGTTCGGCGCCCGCACGCAGCAGGATCTGTATGGCCAGGACGACATGGCGCGCATCGGGGCACAGTGGAAGGGCCGCTTCCGCTTCGTGCCGGTGCTCTCCAACGAGCCCGAGGACAGCGACTGGACCGGCCCGCGCGGCCTGGTGACCGAATTCCTGACCCGCGAGATTCCCGACCTCGCCGCCTGCCACGCCTACATGTGCGGACCGCCGCCCATGCTCGATGCCGCCATCGCCGTCCTGAAGGGCGCCGGCCTCTCCGCCGATCACATCCACTTCGACAAGTTCCTCGACAAGAGCCATCTCGCCAAGGCGCACATCACCGAGCCCGCTTCGCACCTCGGCGGGAAAGCCTGAGCCTCGCAGCGCCCTGAAGGCCGGGCGCGGTGCTGGTGCTCCCACCCGCCGCGTCGCGGCAAGACCAACGACGATCCTCAGCCGTAGGCGACGAAGCCTTCCGGCGGCACCCTGATCCGTGCGGCACGGCCATTGCGTGCCTCGACTGCGGTGTGACGCCGATGTGCGCCCGATCGCTGGCATGGAGGCAGGTCAGCGTCGGTGTCGATCCATGCAGGCTGGCGTCGATCGTGACCCAGGCCGCGCGTGGGCCGTGCATCAACGGTCGTCCGAGCCTTTGCTCATCCCGCGCCGCCCACCGCGCTTCTGCCCTTGGCGGGCTTGACCGCCGGCAGCGACTCCACGCGCAGCGTACTGGTCGGGAAGGCAAACCCGACTTCCAGCGCGTCGAAGCGCGCCATGATGGCCAGATTGATGGCCTGCTGGATGTCCATGTAAAGGTTGTAGTCGGGATCGAGGACGTAGTAGACCACCTCGAAGTCGAGCGAAAACTCGCCGAAACGGAAGAAATGCGCGCGGTCGAAACGGGTTTTCGGCTGCGCCTCGATGATGGCGCGCACCTCGGCGCCGAGCTTCGCCAGCGTGTCTCGGGGCGTATCGTAGAGCACGCCGAAGGTGAAGACGATGCGCCGCTCGTACATGCGCTTGTAGTTGCGGATGCGGCTCTTGAGCAGATCGGCGTTGGAAAAGACCAACTGCTCGCCCGACAGGCTGCGCAGACGGGTGGTCTTGAGGCCGACGTGTTCGACCGTGCCCATGAGGTCGTCGACGATGACGAAATCGCCCACGACGAAGGGCTTGTCGAGGCCGATCGAGAGCGAGGCGAACAGATCGGCGAGCACGTTCTGCACGGCCAGCGCGATGGCGATGCCGCCGATACCGAGGCTGGCGACCAGCGTCGTGATGTTGAAGCCGAGGTTGTCGAGAATCATCAACAGCGCGATGGCCCAGATCGCGGTGCGCCCGACGAAGCTGATGAGCCCCACGATGGTGGCGTCGCCGCCATCCCCATGGCGGGCGCGCTGTTCGTAATTCTTGAGCCAGGCGTTGAAAACGCGCTGCGCCCACAGCGTGACCTGAAGCAGCAGCACGACTGCCGTGAGCGTCGTCAGCGCCGCATCCACCTTGGCCGGCAACTCGACGGCGCGGGCGCCGATGAACAGCGCAAGCAGCAGCAGGACGCTGCGTCGCGTGCCGGCGAGAATCTCCGCGCCATAGCCGAGCAGGGCGTGACTGGTCGCGCTGCCGCGCAGCCGCCGTTCGAGCCGCGCCCGGACTGCCGGCAGTACCGTGCCGACGAGCAGCACAAGCCCCAGCGCGATCAGCCAGCGACCCAGCGAATTGCCCCACAGCTCGGCCTGTAGCCAGGCAAAGAGGCCTGATCCGGTCCAGTCGATCTCGTTCCATGGCATGGTGTGGCGCTCCCGGGAGCTGGCGAGCCGGTGTGCAGCACGCGTTGACCAATGCCTGTGAAGACCGCGCGAGGCGAGCCGGGTTCCCGGCACGGCCGCTCGAGCGCATCAGATGCAGCCGCTGCTGCCGCGGGCTGGGGCGCGGTCGCGGTGCCCGGCGCCCGCGATTCAGAGCGCGGCGCCACACCGCCGGCAGTAGTGCGCGTCCGCCTCGTGCTCGCGCAGGCCGCATTGCGCGCAGGCGCGTCGATGGCGCTCGCGCTGGATCAGGGCGGTCATTTCGGCGGTGACGATGCCGGTCGGTACGGCAATGATGGCGTAGCCGGTCAGCATGGCGACGGAAGCGATGGCGCGGCCCAGGGCCGTGACCGGCGAGATGTCGCCGTAGCCGACGGTGGTGACCGTGACGATGGCCCAGTAGACGCTCACCGGGATGCTGGTGAAGCCGTTCTCCGGCCCCTCCACGACGTACATCAGGGTGCCGAAGATCACCATCAGGATGAGCACGGTGAACAGGAACACGCCGATCATATGGACGA
>JAJXTQ010000092.1 GCA_021783685.1 Pseudomonadota bacterium
CCTTCAAGGCAAATCAGAACGATACGGTGAGTGGTTGCGCCTGAAAACAGGCGGGCACTTTAAAAGGCACCTGCCCGCGTCGGGCGTTACGGAGCACCGGTTGGTGTCTTGGCACTGCGCGCGGCTTCGCGACGGGGGATTGCGCAGCGAACGGGCTTGAGTCCGGGGCGGGCTGCGGTGCCAGCGCGTCGGCCCTGTCCACCCAGCCGCCGCCCATCGACTTGTAGATGTTGACGAGCGCGTTGTATTTCTGGCCCAGGTTCTGCGCGTAGTTGATCTCGGCGGGGAAGAGCTGCTGCTGGGCGTTGAGCACGGTGAGGTAATCGGTGTAGCCGCCGTCGTACTTCAGCTTCGCGAGCCGCGCATACTCGGCGAGCGCCTTCACCCGCCGCGCCTCGGCCTCGACCTGTTGCGCGAGCTTCTCGCGGCTCACCAGCGCGTTCTCGACGTCTGCGAATGCGCTCTGGATCACGGCCTGGTAGTTGACGAGCGCCGCCTGCTGGCCGGCTTCCGCCTGCGCCACCTGCCCGGAGATGAGACCGCCGGTGAAGATCGGACCCACGAACGCGCCGGCGTAGCTCCACACGCGCGCCGGCCCGCTGAAGAGGTTCGAGAGCTGCCCGCTCGCGGAGCCGAAGGCGCCGGTGAGCGAAATGGTCGGGAAGTACTGGGCGCGGGCCGCGCCGATCTGCGCATTGGCGGCGATGAGTTGCTGCTCGGCCTGCGCGATGTCGGGCCGGCGCTCGAGCAGCTGCGACGGCACGCCGGCGGGCACGCCCGGCAGGGCGAGTTCCGTGAGCGCCTTGCCGCGCGCCACGGCACCGGGGTTGCGCCCGAGCAGCAGGGAGATGGCGTTCTCCGTTAGCGCGATGTCGAGTTCGATCTGCGGGATCGCGGCGGCGGCGGTCTCGTACTGCGACCGCGCCTGCTCCAGGGTGAGCTGCGAAATCTGGCCGTATTTGAACTGCAGTTCGAACAGCCTGACCGACTCGGCGTAGGCGGCAAGCGTGCGCTGTGCGATCTCGAGCTGGTAGTCGAGCGAGCGCAGCTGCAGGTACGAGGTCGCCACCGAGGCGACGAGCGAGAGGATTACGCCGCGGCGTGCTTCCTCCGTCGCGAGCGCGTTTGCCCGGGCCGATTCCGACAGCCGCCGGATGCGGCCCCACAGGTCGAGTTCCCAGCTCGCACCGAGCAGGGCCTCGTAGGCGGTCTGCGGGTTCGGCACGGTCGGGGGCAGCGGCGTGGCGTTGCTTTCCGAGATCCGCTGTCGCCCGGCGTTGCCCTGGTATCCGACCTGCGGAAACAAGCCCGACCGGGTCTGGGTGAGGAGGGCCGCGGCAGCCTGAACGTTGGCTGCGGCGATCTGCACGCTCTTGTTGCTGGCGAGCGCTTCGTTGATCAATTCGTCGAGCACCGGGTCGCCGAACTGCTTCCACCACTCGGTGTCGGCGAGTTCGCGCGCGTCTTTTTCCTCGTAGCGGAACGTCTGCGGCGCGTCGATATTCGGCCGCGAGTAGTCCGGGCCGATCATGCAGCCGCCGAGTGCGGCAGCGAGCGCGAGAAGGGGGACAGCGCGGCGCAGCTCAGTCATCGCGGCGCTCCGCGTGCGGCGCCGGCGTGGACGGAACCCCGCCGCCGTGTGAGTTCTCCGCTGCCGCGGGTGGGTCCTCCTGCTTTCCCCGCTCGCCGAGCTTGTCGAAGAGATAGAAGAGCAGGGGCACGTACAGCATCGCGAGCGTGGTCTCGCCGATCATCCCGCCGATGATCCCGGTACCGATCGAGTGCCGTGCATTGGCCCCGGCGCCCATCGCGAGGGCGAGCGGCAGGCAGCCCATCGCGAACGCGAGCGAAGTCATGATGATCGGCCGCAACCGCTGCTCGCCGGCGAGTATCGTTGCTTCCATGATCGTCTTGCCCTGTTTCCGGAAGTCGACCGCGGCGGACACGCGCAGCACGGCGTTCTTCGCGCCGAGCCCGATCAGGACCAGCAGGCCGATCTGGAAATAGACGTCGTTCTCCAGGCCGATCAGCCAGTTGGTGGTCAGCGCGCCGAGGATCCCGAACGGCACTGCGGACATGACCGCGCCCGGCAGCGTCCACGATTCGTACTGCGCCGCGAGAACAAGGAACACGATGAGGAGGCCGAACACGAACGCGATCATCGATGTGCCGCCGGACTTCTTCTCCTCGAACGCGAGGCCGGACCAGGCGAAGGTGTAGCCCGGCGGCAGCACCTCCTTCGCCGTCGCCTCCATCGCGGCGATCGCGTCGCCGGAGCTGTATCCCGGGGCCGCGTTGCCGTTGATCTTCGCCGCCGGAAAGCCATTGAAATGCGGCAGCAGGTCCGGCCCCGCGACCCATTCGGTGGTGACGAGCGCCGACAACGGAACCATCTGGCCGTTGTTCGACCGCGTATACAGGCGCGTCAGGTCCGCGGGGTTCTGCCGGTACCTGGCGTCGGACTGCACGATCACCCACCAGACGCGGCTGAACTGGTTGTACTGGCTGGCGGTGAGCGAGCCGAACTGCGCCTGGATCGCGCTGTAGACATCCTCCACCGGCACGCCGAGCAGCGTGGCCTTGTCGCGATCGACGATGGCGCGCAACTGCTGGGTATTGGCGCGGAACGTGCTGGACAGGCTCGTCAGCCCGGGTTGGGCCCGCGCCTTCCCGAGAAACGCCTGGGTCAACTCGTCGAGTCGCGCCGGGTCGCCTGCACCCGTGTCCTGGATCCAGAATTCGAAGCCGCCGGTGCTCCCGATGCCGGGAATGGGCGGTGGCGCGACCGGGATGACGATCGCCTCGTCCAATCCCTGGACTTCGCTGTGGAGGCGCGTGAGCACGGCCCGCGCATTCTGCGTTTTCGCCGTTTCCACCGTGTCGTAGCGTTCCTCGAAATCCTTGAGCGTCACGAAGAAGCCGCCGGCATTGGTCTTGAAGCCGCTGTCGAACAGGCTGTAGCCGGTGATCATCGTCCGCGTATCGACGCCCGGTATTTTGGCCAGGATCGCGTCCACCTTCTCGGCCACCGCCTGCGTGCGGTCCAGGCTCGCCGCTTCCGGCATGATGATCGCGGCCATCACGTAGCCCTGGTCCTCGTTCGGGACGAAGCTCGTCGGCAGGACATTGAACAGGTGGTAGATGCCCCAAAGGAAGCCGGCGAACAGCACCAGTGCGACGACCGCGCGCTTGATCACGAGTTCGACCGCGTGGCCGAAGCCGCGCGTCACCGCGTCGACCCGGCGGTTGAACCAGGCGAAGAACCCGCGTTGCGGCGGCGGCTTGTGCTTGAGCATCAGCGCGCACATGGCCGGCGTCAGCGTCAGTGCGACGAAACCGGACACCACTACCGAGACCACGATCGTGATCGCGAACGGCTTGTACAGCTGGCCGGTGGTGCCGGGCAGGAAGGCCGCCGGGATGAACACGGACGCCATCACCAGGACGACGGCGACGAGCGAGCTCGCGATCTCGTTCATCGACTTGATCGTGGCTTCCCTGGGCGCGAGATGGTGGTCGTGCATGTTGCGCTCGACGTTCTCGACGACGACGATCGCATCATCGACCACCATTCCGATCGCCAGCACCAGGCCGAACAAGGTGATGAGGTTGATCGAAAAGCCGAGGGCGAGCATGCCCGCGAACGTCGTGATCAGCGAGACCAGGATCGCGATCGTGCAGATGATTGTGGTGCGGAAGCTCTGCAGGAACAGGTACACGACCAGCACGACCAGCACGATTGCCTCCAGCAGCGTGTGAATCACCTCCTCGATCGACAGCTTGACGAAGTCGTTGGTGTCGAGCGAGATGCGGTAGTCCAGGCCCTCGGGGAAGCTCGCCTTCATCTCCTCCAGCGTCTTGCGCACATCCGCCGAGACCTTGATCCCGTTGGCGCCCGGCTGGAGGTATACCGCGATGAAGGTCGCCGGCGTGCCGTTGAGCTTCGACTCGACGATGTACTGGCGCAGCCCGACCTCGATCCGCGCGACGTCGCCGAGGCGCACGATCGCGCTGCCATCCTGGCTCGCGCGCAGGATGATCTGCGCGTACTTCCGCGGGTCGGTGAATGGTGCCTGCGTGACCACGGGGAAGGTGAGCTCGACCGGGCCGGCTGTCGGCTGCTGGCCGATCTGCCCGGCGCCGAACAGCGCGTTCTGGGCCTTGATCGCGTTGGAGATGTCGCTGGTCGTGATGCCGAGCGAGGCCATCCGGTCCGGGTTCATCCAGACCCGCATCGCCTGGTCCGGCACCCCCATGATCTGCGCCTGGCCGGCCCCTGGCACGCGTTTCAGCGCGTCGAGGACATAGACGTTCGCGTAGTTGGCGATGTAGTCGGCGCTGTAGCGGTCGCCTTTGCCGAACACGCCGATCAGCATCATGATCGACGAAGACTTCTTCTGCACCGAGACGCCGAGCTGCGTGACCGCCGTGGGCAGCTGCGGCAGCGCGAGGTTGACCCGGTTCTGCACCTGCACCTGCGCGATGTCGGGATCGGTGTCCAGCGAGAAATACACGGTGAGCGTGAGCTGGCCGCTGGCCGAGCTGGTCGACGACATGTACAGCATGTTGTCGACGCCGTTGATCTGCGCCTCGATCGGCGAGGCGACCGAGTCGGCCAGGGTCTTCGAATCCGCCCCGGGATAGGTCGCGGAAACCGTAATCTGCACCGGTGTGATCGTCGGGTACTGCTGGACCGGCAGCACGGTCATCGCGACGAGGCCGGCGAGGCAGATGAGGATCGAGATGACCGCGGCGAAGATCGGCCGTTCGATGAAGAAACGGGAGAACATGAGCGGCTGCGTCTCGGCTACTTGCCGTCCGCGATTTCCACGCGGCGGGCATCACGGTCGCTGCCGCTGCCGGTCACTTCCCGCGGTGCCTGCAGGCGGACGCGGTCGGCGGGGAGCCCCTCGGCTAGCAGCGCGTCGCGCACGGCTATCGCGCGGCGCTTCGCGAGCTCGACGTTGGCGTTCCGGTCGCCGCTCCTGTCGGCGAAGCCGGTGACGTCGATCGGGTTCGTGCCGCCCTTCATGGCGGGGGCGAGTTCCTTGAGGAGCCGCATCGCCTCGGCGTCGAGCGCGGCCTTGCCGGCTGCGAAGTGGACCGACACCGTTGCCCCGGTGGGCCGCGTCGCCGGCGCTGCTTCCAGCGAACCCGGCTTCGGCACGTACGGCGTCGCCTTGACAGGCGCGTCGGGGGCGAGCCGCAAAGTGCCGTCGACGACGACCTGATCGCCGGCGGCGAGGCCTTCTGAAATGAACCAGCTGTCGCCATACCATTCACCGACGCGGACCGGCCGCAGTTCCGCCTTGCCCGCGGGGTTCACGACCCAGACGAAGTGGCCCTTCGCGCCCTGCTGCACGGCGCGCTGCGGGATGGTGATCGCGTTCGGACGCATCGCCCCGTTCAGGCGCACCCGGACATACTGGTTGGGCCGCAGCGCACCGTCCGGATTCGGGATGGTCACGCGGGTGAGGAAGGTGCCGGTCTGCGGGTTGAACGACGGGTCGGCGAAGGTGATCTTGCCTGTCTGCGGGAACGTCGAATCGTCGACCTGGATCAGCTCGACGACGTAATTCCCGCCCTGGGGCGGCACGAGCAGGCCCTTGGTGACCTGATCACGGTAGTCCCTGAACGCATTTTCGGAAACGCTGAAGTTCACCCACATCGGGTTGAGCGAGGACACCGTGGTGAGGAGGTTGTTCTGCGGGCTCAGGTAGGCCCCTTCCTTCTGCTGCGCGGCCGCCGCGACCCCGCGCAGCGGCGAGGCGATGGTCGTGTAGGACAGGTTCAGCCTGGCGGTATCGACGTTGGCCTGTGCCTGCGCGACCGATGCCGCGGTCGTGTCCGCGTTGCCGGTGGCGTCGTCGAGGTCCTTCTGCGACAGGGCGTTCAGATCCGCGAGCGGCTTGACCCGCTTCAGGTTGGCCATCGCGGTGTCATTGGCGGCCTTGGCCTTGTTCCACGCCGCCTGGGCGGAGTCGAGCTGGGCGATGAAAGGCTTCTGGTCCATCTTGAACAGGACCTGGCCTTCCTTGACGATCGCGCCTTCCGTATAGCGCTGCTTGTCGAGGAAGCCGCTGACCCGCGCCACGATGTCGACCTCCTGCGGGCTCTGGGTTTGCGCAATGTACTCGAAGGTCACCGGGGTGTCGCGCGGCTCGATCTTCAGCACGCTGACCTTGGCCGGCGACGGCACGGGTGGAGGGGCTTCCCTGGAGCAACTCGCGAACAGGAACGCGCATGCCGGGAGCAGGGCCCATGCGTAGGGCCGGGTGCGCCGCCGGGAGGGGCCGATATCCATCTGGTAAACCTCGCTTGCCATGTCTTCTCTTATCTATATAGCCAGCGATTCGCCGTAAGGTTGCCGAGTATGGAGATCCGGGCTGGAGGCACGCCGGATTTCAGCGCGTGTTCAGCCTGGCTTGCCTGTTCCCGGTCCCATGCTCAATTTCAGGGGCGCTTTCCGCTTGACGGGATGCGGGCAGGTTATGGGCCAGCAGCGCGACGGCGTGGGGGGTTGTCCAGGAAGGGCGGACATTCGACCTGCTCACGGTCTGCGGTCTTCCCAGTCCTCCCACTCCACCGGGTGGGTCGCGAGATAGCGGCTGACCGCTGCGCCCATGGTCGGAAAGAAAGTCTCTTCGCCCAGCCGCGCAAACAGCCCGAATCGCTTCATCTTGTCCTTGACGGGATCTTTCATCTCGGCGAAGCACAGCTCGATGCCGGCCGCACGCAGGGTTTCGTCCAGTTCGGCCAGCATGTCGGCGGAGGTGATGTCCACGCTGGTGACCGGTTCCGCAGCCACGACCAGCCAGTGCACCGGCGTAGGCGAGGCGGCCACCGCGTCGAGCACGCGATCCTGGAACAGCTCGGCGTTGGCGAAGAACAGGGGCGCATCCCAGCGGAACAGCACCAGGCCGGGGATCCGCCGGGCATCAGGATAGCGGGTGATGTCGTGGTAGCCCTTGATGCCCTCGGCGCGACCCAGCACCGCGGAGTAGGGGCGCCAGGCATCCCACAGAAATTCGATGACGGCAATCACGATCGCCAGCCCGATGCCCGGAATCGCCCCCAGCACGGCCACGCCGACGGTACAGGCGATAGACAGCCAGAACTCCCAGCGCTGGATGCGATAGATCCGGCGCAGGTCGGCAAACTCGAACAGCCCGATGGCCGAGGCGATCACCACCGCGGCCAGCGCGCTGGTGGGCAGGTTCTGCAGCAGGTCCGGCGCCACCAGCAGCAGCAGGGCAACGGCGAGCGCTCCGACGACGCCGGTCAGCTGGGTTCTGGACCCCGCGGCCTCGGCGACGGGGGTGCGCGATGAACTGCTGCTGATCGGAAAGCCCTGAAAAAATCCGGCGGCCAGGTTGGCGGCACCGAGCCCCACCATCTCCTGATTGGGGTCGACATAGGTTCGGGTCTTGGCCGCATAGACGCGCGAGAGCACG
>JAJXTQ010000093.1 GCA_021783685.1 Pseudomonadota bacterium
AGACGGTGGAAGAGATTCTGGGCTGAGGGCGGCGATGACGGAAAAAGCGGACGGCAAGACGGTCAAGGTTACGCTGGTACGCAGCGTTGCCGGAACCAAGACGGACCACCGCGCCACGGTGCGCGGCCTTGGTCTCGGGCGCCTGAACAGCTCGCGCGTGCTCGAAGACACGCCCGCGGTTCGGGGCATGATCAACAAGGTTTCCTACCTGATCAAGGTGGGTTGAGGAACGCTCATGCGCTTGAATTCCATCAAACCGGCGGCCGGCTCCAAGAAGGTGCGGCATCGCGTCGGGCGGGGCATCGGCAGCGGCTGGGGAAAGACCGCGGGCCGCGGTCACAAGGGTCAGAAGTCCCGTGCGGGCGGATTCCATAAGGTCGGCTTCGAGGGCGGTCAGATGCCGCTGCACCGGCGGCTTCCCAAGCGCGGCTTCACGTCGCTGCATCGCCGGTACATCGAGACCATCCGTCTGACCGTCATCCAGGGTCTGGATGCGGAGGAAGTCGACCTGCTCACGCTGAAGAGCGCCGGCATCGTGTCGGTTCTGGCGCAGGGTGCGCGGATCGTCAACACCGGAACCATCAGCCGGGCGGTGAAGGTCCGCGGACTTGGCGTGAGCGCCGGCGCCCGCGCGGCCATCGAAGCGGCGGGCGGCTCGGTCGAGCCGGTCGGCGCGGCCTGACGGCGGCACCAGGGAAAGGCGGATTCGTGAACCGGCCCGGGAATGCAGCGGTCAGCGGGGGGAAATATGCCGATCTACAGCGTCGGCTGGTATTTCTCCTGCTCGCGCTCGTCGTGTACCGGATCGGCACGCACATCCCGGTTCCGCTGATCGATCCCGATCAGTTCCGGCGTGCCTTCCAGTCGCAGCAGGGCGGGATTCTCGGCCTGATGAACATGTTCTCGGGCGGCGCGCTGGCGCGGTTCTCGATCTTCTCGATCGGGATCATGCCGTACATCTCGGCGTCGATCATCCTGCAGATGCTTGCCTATGTCATGCCTTCCCTCGAAGCGCTGCGCAAGGAAGGGGAGTCGGGCCGTCGCAAGATCACGCAGTACACGCGCTATGCCACGGTGGGTCTTGCCGCGGTGCAGTCGTACATGGCGATCGTCGCGATCGGATCGCTGCCGCATCTCGCCATCGTTCCCGGCTTCCTGTTCCGGTTTCTCGGCACGGTATCGCTGGTGACCGGCAGCATGTTCCTGATGTGGCTGGGCGAGCAGATCACCGAGCGCGGCCTGGGGAATGGCATTTCCATCATCATTTTTTCGGGGATCGTGGCAGGGCTGCCGGGGGCGATCGGCCGCCTGTTCGAACTCGTTTCCAGCGGCGCGCTCGGGTACCTCTCGTTCTTTGCCATCGCCGCGCTGATCGTGGTCGTGACCGGATTCGTGGTCTTCGTCGAGCGGGGCCAGCGGCGGATTCTCGTCAACTACGCCAAGCGGCAGGTCGGAAACCGCGTCTACGGCGGCCAGAGCTCCTATCTGCCCCTGAAGCTCAACATGTCCGGGGTGATCCCGCCGATCTTCGCGTCGTCGATCGTGTTGTTCCCGGCGACCATCGCGGGGTGGTTTTCGGCGGGGCACGGAATGCGCTGGATTCGCGACCTGGCTGCGACCCTGCAGCACGGCCAGCCCTTGTACCTGATCCTGTACGCGTCGTTGATCGTGTTTTTCTGCTTCTTTTACACCGCATTGGTGTTCAATACGAAGGAGCAGGCGGACAACCTCAAGAAGAGCGGCGCCTTCGTGCCCGGCATCCGTCCCGGCGATCAGACGGCCCGTTTCATCGACAAGATTCTGCTGCGTCTCACACTGGCGGGAGCCATCTACATCACCCTGGTGTGCCTGGTGCCGGAATTTCTGTATCTGCGCTGGAGCGTGCCGTTCTACTTCGGCGGCACGTCGCTGCTCATCGTGGTGGTGGTGACGATGGACTTCATGGCCCAGGTACAGGCGTATTTGATGACGCACCAATACGATTCGCTGCTCAAGAAGGCGAATTTCCGTGGTGCGCCCGGGTTGATGCGGTGAAGGTATGGCGCGCGACGACGTGATTCAGATGCAGGGGGAGATCCTCGAAAATCTCCCCAATGCGACGTTTCGCGTGAAGCTCGAGAACAACCATGTGGTTCTGGGGCACATTTCCGGCAAGATGCGAATGCACTACATACGCATTCTTCCGGGTGACAAGGTGACGGTGGAATTGACGCCGTATGACCTCTCGCGGGCAAGGATCGTCTTTCGGGCGAGATAAACACGCCGGAGCGTCCCGTTCGGGAGGCGTGCCGGGGGTGAGGGAACAGGAGTACGACATGAAAGTCATGGCATCGGTAAAGAAGATGTGCCGCAAGTGCAAGGTGATCCGCCGCAAGCGCGTGGTGCGAGTGATCTGCTCGGACCCGCGCCACAAGCAGCGTCAGGGCTAAGAATGGAATCCTTCGGGACTTTGAGAAAGTGAACTAAGCAATGGCACGGATAGCCGGAATCAATATTCCCCCGCATCAGCATTCCGAGATCGGCCTGACGGCGATCTACGGCATCGGGCGCGCGCGGGCGCGCGCCATCCTGGATGCCGTGAAAGTTCCGTATGACCGCAAGGTCAAGGAGCTGACCGATGCGGAAGTCGAACGTATCCGGGAGGCGGTCGGCCGCTTCACCGTCGAGGGCGATCTCCGCCGCGAAATCCAACTCTCGATCAAGCGCTTGATCGACCTCGGCTGCTATCGCGGCATGCGGCACCGCCGCGGCCTGCCGGTGCGGGGCCAGCGTACCCGTACCAATGCCCGTACCCGCAAGGGTCCGCGCAAGGCCGGCGTCGCACTCAAGAAAGGATCCTAAGCATGGCAACGCGTAATCCGAGCCAGCAGCAGGCCGCGCAGCGCGCGCGGAAGAAGGTCAAGAAGAACATCGCCGAGGGCATCGCGCACGTTCACGCGTCCTTCAACAACACCATCATCACGATCACCGATCGCCAGGGCAATGCGCTTTCCTGGGCAACCAGCGGCGGGGCGGGATTCAAGGGCTCGCGCAAGTCGACCCCGTTCGCGGCGCAGGTTGCCGCCGAGACGGCCGGCCGTGCGGCGCTCGAATGCGGCGTGAAGAACCTCGAGGTGCGGATCAAGGGCCCGGGCCCCGGACGCGAATCCTCGGTTCGCGCGCTCAATGCTTGCGGGTTTCGCATTACGTCCATCCAGGACATCACGCCCGTTCCGCACAACGGCTGCCGCGCGCCCAAGCGCCGGCGCGTCTGAGAAGGCGGAGCCGACTGGTGGAATACGGAACCGATAACCTGATCGCTGCGGCATGTGCCGGCGATCTTTGCTGAGCAGGAAGAGAACATGGCTCGCTACACGGGAGCAAAACTCAAGCTATCGCGGCGGGAAGGCACCGACCTGTTTCTGAAGAGCGCACGTCGTGCGCTCGACACCAAGTGCAAGGCCGACAGCAAACCCGGCCAGCACGGCCGAACGTCCGGCGCCCGACTGTCCGACTACGGTACGCAGCTTCGCGAGAAGCAGAAGGTCAAGCGGACCTACGGCGTACTGGAGCGCCAGTTCCGGCGCTATTTCGCCGAGGCCGAGCGCCGCAAGGGCAACACGGGTGAGAACCTGATCGCCCTGCTCGAGTCGCGCCTGGACAACGTCGTCTACCGCATGGGCTTCGGCTCGACCCGCGCCGAGGCGCGCCAGCTGGTCTCGCACTGCGCGGTCGAAGTCAACGGCAAGGTGACGAACATCTCGTCGATGCTGCTGCGCGCCGGGGATCAGATCACGATCCGCGAACGCGCCCGCAAGCAGACGCGCATCCAGGATGCCCTCGGCCTCGCGGCCCAGAGCGGATTCCCGTCCTGGGTCGAAGTCGACGCGCAGAAGATGACCGGCAAGTTCAAGGCGCTTCCGGATCGCGGCGACGTCGCGCAGGACATCAACGAGTCGCTGGTCGTCGAGTTGTATTCCCGGTAATGCAGGGGCGGCGCCGGCGTGATGCGGGAGCCGGCGCTGCATCGCGAATCCCGCGACCATCCACCAGCCTTATCGGTGTAACGAGCCGAGGGTATTGAAAGGGATTGTGTCAGCATGAATGCCACAGGATTGTTGAAGCCGCGCTCCATCGAAGTCGAATCGATGGGGCCAAACGCCGCCGTCGTGACGATGGAGCCGTTCGAGCGCGGCTATGGCCATACGCTGGGAAATGCGCTCCGGCGCATCATCCTGTCCTCGATGGTCGGCTACGCGCCCACCGAGGTGCAGATCGAGGGCGTCGTACATGAGTACTCGACCATCGACGGCGTGCGCGAGGACGTCGTCGACATCCTGCTCAACCTCAAGGGTATCGTGTTCAAGCTGCACAACCGCGACGAGGTGACGCTGAACCTGCGCAAGGAAGGCGAAGGGATCGTGACGGCGGGCGACATCGAACTGCCCCACGACGTCGAGGTGATCAACCCCGACCACGTGATCGCGCACCTCTCGGCGGCCGGCAAGCTTGCCATGCAGGTCAAGGTGGAAAAGGGCCGCGGCTATATTCCCGGGAACGTCCGGGCATTCCGCGACGATCATTCCGCGACCATCGGCCGGATCGTTCTGGACGCGTCGTTCTCGCCGGTTCGCCGCGTGAGCTACACCGTCGAGAGCGCGCGGGTCGAGCAGCGGACCGACCTGGACAAGCTCGTGATGACGATCGAAACCAACGGCGCGATCGCGCCCGAGGAAACGGTTCGGCAATCCGCGCGCATTCTGGTTGAGCAGCTTTCGGTCTTCGCGGCGCTGGAAGGCGTCGGCGAACCGGCGCACGCGCAGCGTGCGAAGGTCGACGTCGACCCGATGCTGCTGCGGCCGGTCGACGACCTGGAGCTGACCGTTCGCTCGGCGAACTGCCTCAAGGCGGAAAACATCTATTACATCGGCGACCTGATCCAACGTACCGAGAACGAGCTGCTCAAGACCCCGAACCTGGGCCGCAAGTCGCTCAACGAGATCAAGGAAGTGCTCGCGACGCGTGGCCTCACCCTCGGCATGAAGCTGGAGAACTGGCCGCCGGTCGGGCTCGAGAAGTAAACAACTGACAGAAAAGAGAAGGAAATCCCATGCGCCACGGACACGGACTGCGAAAACTCAATCGCACCAGCAGCCACCGCTTGGCAATGCTGCGCAACATGTCCAACTCGCTGTTGCGTCACGAGGCCATCAAGACGACGCTTCCCAAGGCCAAGGAATTGCGTCGCGTCGTGGAACCGCTGATCACGCTTGCGAAGGACCCGACGGTGGCCAATCGCCGCCTGGCGTTCGACCGCCTGCGCGACCGCGAAATGGTCGTCAAGCTGTTCGGCGAGCTCGGCCCCCGGTACAAGACCCGGCCGGGCGGTTATCTCCGCATTCTCAAGTTCGGGTTCCGCAACGGCGACAACGCGCCGATGGCGTACGTCGAACTGGTCGACCGGCCCGCGCCGGTCGAGTCTGCGGAAGGCACTCCGCAGCAGTAAGGTCACCCACCCGCTCCCGCGACGCGGCGGCGGGTGGTGCGGCCCCGGGGGAGCGCGGACACACTCCGCCCGCCTTCCCAACAGCCCGCCAGGCCGCCGGTCGCGGTGCGCGCTGGCCCGCGGGCAGGACGCCGGGGCATCGGCGTCACGGGTTTGTAATCGCACCGCCATATAGTCCCGCCCGATGCAAGGGCGCAGCGGCCATTTCCCAATCGACGAGCAGCGATCCGGCGGCAGCCAACGCCGCTATCGCGCAATTTTCCTGTCGGACATCCACCTCGGGACACCCGGGTGCAAAGCCGAGCATCTGCTCGATTTCCTGCGCCACAACGAGTCGGACCTGATCTATCTGGTCGGGGACATCATCGACGGCTGGGCGCTGCGGTCGCGCTTCCATTGGCCGCAGGCCCATAACGACGTCGTGCAGAAGATCCTGCGCAACGCGCGCAAGGGCACTTCCGTCGTCTACATCCCCGGCAACCACGACGAGATCGCGCGCCAGTTCTGCGGCTTGAAGTTCGGCGAGGTCTCGATCTGCGCCGAGGCGGAACACCGGCTTCTCGACGGCCGGACGCTCTGGGTGACGCACGGCGACGTCGCCGACGGCGTGATTCGCCACGCCAAATGGCTGGCCCACGTCGGCGACGCCCTTTACGATTGGCTGCTGTGGCTCAACCGCCACTTCAACAACCTGCGGGCACGCCTGGGGTTCGGCTACTGGTCCCTGTCGCAATTCCTGAAATACAAGGTCAAGAATGCGGTGAGCTTCATCAGCGACTTCGAGCATGTCCTGATTCGCGAAGCGCGCAAGCGGGGATACGACGGCGTGGTCTGCGGCCACATCCACCATGCCCAGATCCGTGAGGTCGATGGTGCGCTCTACGTCAACGACGGCGACTGGGTCGAGAGCCTGACCGCGCTCGTCGAGACGCTGGATGGGCGCCTCGAGATCGTGGAGTGGAAGGAGATCCTGGTGCCCAATCCTCCCTCTCCGCATTGGAGCCGTGACGACGAATCGGGCGACGAGGCGGTATCCGTGGCCCTGATGGAGGCAACCAACCCATGAAGTTCGTGACGGTGACCGACGCCTGGCACCCCCAGGTCAACGGCGTGGTGCGAACGATCGAAGCGACCAACCGGGAACTGGTGCGGGCCGGGCATATCACGGAAGTGATCGCTCCCTCCGATTTCCGGACCGTGCCCTGCCCCGGGTATCCGGAAATCCGCCTTGCGGTACTGCCCTATCGAACGCTGTCGCGCGCGCTGCGGCGCGCCGCCCCGGACGCCGTGCACATCGCCACCGAGGGCCCGCTCGGAGTCGCGGCGCGCCGGGTCTGCCTGCGCCATCGGATTCCTTTCACGACCGCGTACCACACGCGGTTTCCGCAGTATCTGAAGGCGATGTATGGCATTCCGGAGCGTTGGGTATACCGATTTCTCCGCTGGTTCCACGGACCGGCCCGCCATCTCCTGACGCCCACCCCGCACGTCGAACGCGAACTGGCGGATTGGGGCATGACCAACGTCGCGCGTTGGACGCGCGGCGTCGACCTCGACGTATTCCATCCGTCGGACGCCCCATTCCCGGGCGTACGCGGCCTGCCGGGTCCGCTGTTCCTGTACGTCGGCCGGGTATCCGTGGAGAAGAACATCGACGCGTTCCTGGAACTGGATCTTCCGGGGACGCGGATCGTTGCCGGCGTGGGACCGGAGCTGGACCTGCTCAAGCGCCGCTACCCCGACGTCTGCTTCGTCGGCGTCCTTCCGCGGGAGGAATTGGCGCAGCTCTACTCGAGCGTCGATGCCTTCGTGTTCCCGAGCCGGACCGACACGTTTGGTCTGGTCATGCTCGAAGCACTGGCCTGCGGGGCGCCGGTCGCCGCGTATCCGGTGCAGGGTCCGCTCGATGTCGTGGGCGGCTCCAACGTCGCGGTGCTGGACGAGGATCTCCGCAAAGCGGCGCTGGCC
>JAJXTQ010000094.1 GCA_021783685.1 Pseudomonadota bacterium
CCCCCGCATCGCGGAGCCGGTCGCCGTCCCGCAGCGTCGTGCCACGCGGCAGGAGCAGCGCCCGCTCAGTGCCGTCGTCCAGCACCACGCGCTGCCGGCTGCGTTGCCGTGCATCGAAGGCCAGGGTGAGCGTGATCTCCGCGGGGTCCACGTCCGGTGCATTCGAGTGAGGCAATCGATCATGGATTTCCAGCATGACAGGACTCCGGTTGCCGCCAATGTCGAACGGGACCCATCGGCCCGATCCGGACCCCGCATTATCCCATCGATCGCGATGAAACCCGCCCCGCGCCCGCTTGCCGAAGCGCCGTTGCCGGGCCAGGTCGCTGCGTTGACGGCTTCAGGCGAATTGGTCAAACTGCGGGATCATCCCCCGATCATCCGATTGCCACGCCATGTCCGCCCGCACTGCCCGCATCGAGCGCTCCACGCTCGAAACCCGCATCAGCGTCGAGCTGAACCTGGACGGCAGCGGGGCGTCGCGCCTCGCCACCGGCCTGCCCTTCTTCGACCACATGCTGGACCAGATCGCCCGCCATGGCGCGATCGATCTCGCCATCACGGCGCAGGGCGATCTCGCCGTCGACGCCCACCATACCGTGGAGGACGTCGGCATCGCGCTCGGCCAGGCGCTCGCGCAGGCGCTGGGCGACAAGAAGGGCATTTCCCGCTACGGCCATGCCTATGTGCCGCTGGATGAGGCGCTCTCCCGGGTGGTGATCGACTTTTCCGGCCGGCCGGGACTCGAGTATGGCGTCGATTACCCTCGCGCCCGCATCGGCGATTTCGATGTCGACCTGATCCGGGAGTTTTTCCAGGGTCTCGTGAACCATGCCCAGGCCACGGTGCACATCGACACGCTGAAGGGGCGCAACGCGCATCACATCGCCGAGACGGTCTTCAAGGCCTTCGGCCGCGCCTTGCGCCATGCCGCCGCGTTCGACGAAAGGCAGGCCCAGGTGATCCCCTCGACCAAGGGCAGTCTCTAACGCCATCGGATGACCGCGATGCCGACTCTCGCGATCCTGGATTACGGCATGGGCAACCTGCATTCCATGGCCAAGGCGCTGGAGCGGGTCGCGCCCGAGAGCCGGATCTGCATCACCCACTCCGCCGCGGAACTGCGCGCCGCGGACCGCATCGTCTTTCCCGGTCAGGGCGCGATCGGCCATTGCCGCGCCGAGCTCGCGCAGCGCGACCTGCTCGGCCTGCTGCCCGAGCTGGCCCGGGAAAAGCCCATGCTGGGAGTCTGTCTGGGCCTGCAGGCGGCGCTCGCTTACAGCGAGGAAAACGGCGGCACGCCGGGTCTGGGACTCTTTCCCGGGCGGGTGCAGCGGTTTCCCGCCGGCATTGCCGAGGGGCCGGGTTTGCCGCCCATCCGCATTCCCCACATGGGCTGGAATCGCGTGGAGCCGACGCGGACGCATCCCTTGTTCGCCGGCATCGCGCCCGGCAGCCGGTTCTATTTCGTCCACAGTTACTACGCGCCGGCGGAAAGCCCGGACGTGGCCGCCGTGTGCCACTACGGCGTGCCCTTCGCTGCCGCTCTGGGGCGCGGAAACTTTTTTGCGGTACAGTTTCATCCCGAGAAGAGCCAGCACGCCGGTTTGCGGCTGCTCGCCAACTTCAGCCGCTGGGACGGCTCCTGCCCGGCGCAGGTTTTCGGAGTCTGAGGTTCGCCATGCTGCTCATCCCCGCCATCGACATCAAGGACGGTCAATGCGTACGCCTGCGTCAAGGGCAGATGGACGACGTGACGGTGTTTTCGGATGATCCGGTCGCCGTCGCCGACCGCTGGATCCGGGCCGGCGCCCGGCGCCTGCATCTGGTCGACCTCGATGGCGCCGTGCAGGGCCGGCCGGTCAACCGCGACATCGTGACGCGCATCTGCGCCGCCCACCCCAATGTCCCGGTGCAGATCGGCGGCGGGATCCGCGACGAGGAAACGGTGCAGGGCTATCTCGAGGCCGGCGCGCGCTATGTGATCATCGGCACCAAAGCCGTGAACACCCCCCATTTCATCAACGACGTGTGCATGGAATACCCCAGCCACATCATCGTCGGGCTCGACGCCCGCGAGGGCAAGGTGGCCATCGACGGCTGGTCCAAGCTGTCCCATCACGACGTCATCGATGTCGCCCGACGGCTCGAAGATGACGGCGTCGAGGCCATCATCTACACCGATATCGGTCGCGACGGCATGATGGGCGGGGTCAACGTCGACGCCACGGTGGCGCTGGCCCGCAGCGTGCGGGTGCCCATCATCGCCTCGGGCGGGGTGCACGATCTCGACGACATCCGGGCGCTGTGCGCGGTCACCGACGAGGGCATCGTCGGCGCTGTGATCGGCCGGGCGCTCTACGAAGGGACGCTCGATCTGGCCGCGGCGCAGCGGCTGGTCGACGGTCTGGGCGGCTGAGGTGGCACTGGCCAAGCGCATCATTCCCTGTCTCGACGTCGACGCCGGCCGGGTGGTCAAGGGCGTTCGCTTCGAAGGGCTGCGCGACGCCGGCGACCCCGTGGAGATCGCGCGCCGTTACGATGAGCAGGGCGCCGATGAACTCGCCTTCCTCGACATCACGGCCAGCCACCAGGGACGCGATACCCTGCTCCATATGGTGGAAGCCGTTGCGGCGCAGGTGTTCATTCCCCTGACCGTGGGCGGCGGCGTACGCACCTGCGCCGACATTCGGCGCCTGCTCAATGCCGGCGCCGACAAGGTTTCGATCAACAGCGCCGCGGTGAGCAGGCCCGACTTCATCGGTGAGGCGGCCGATCATTTCGGTTCTCAGTGCATCGTCGTCGCCATCGACGCCCGCCGGGTGCCGGGCAGCGACTCGGACCCACGCTGGGAGATCTACACCCATGGCGGGCGCCGCCCCACCGGCCTCGATGCCCTGGAATGGGCCGAGCGCATGGCCGGACTGGGCGCCGGTGAGCTGCTGGTGACCAGCATGGACCGCGACGGCACGGGCCTCGGCTTCGACAATGCCCTCAACCGGGCCATCGCCGCGCGTGTCGAGGTGCCCATCATCGCCTCCGGCGGCGTGGGCGAACTCGCGCATCTGCGCGACGGTGTGCTGATCGGTCACGCCGATGCCGTACTCGCCGCCAGCATCTTCCACTTCGGCACGCATACCCTCAGCGACGCCAAGCGTTTTCTGGCCGCATCGGGCATCGAGGTGCGACTCGATGCGATCGCGGAGCCCTCATGACCGCAGCCGTGGACGACGTCGCCTGGAACGCCGAGGGCCTGGCGCCGGCCATCGCGCAGGACGCCGCCACCGGGCGGGTGCTGATGCTGGCCTGGATGAACCGCGAATCCCTGCGGGAGACGCTGGCCCGCGGCGAGGCGGTCTACTGGTCGCGTTCGCGCCAGCGCCTGTGGCACAAGGGCGAGGCCTCCGGCCATGTGCAACAGGTGCACGAGGTGCGTCTGGATTGCGACGGCGATGCCCTGCTGCTGATCGTGACCCAGCGGGACGGCATCGCCTGTCATACCGGGCGCGCAAGCTGCTTCTACAGCGTTTGGACGGCGGACCGGGGCTGGGTGGCGATCGATCCGGTCCTCAAGGACCCGAAGGACATCTATGGCGCCTGAAACCGCATTGCAGACCTACCGCGCACTGGTGGAGACCTTGCGGGCGCGCCGGGGTGCCAGTCCGGAAAGCTCCTACGTTGCCCGGCTCTATGATCAGGGGCTGGACGCGATTCTCAAGAAGATCGGCGAGGAAGCGACCGAAACGGTGATGGCGGCCAAGGACGGGGCGCCGGATGCGGTGGTTCGCGAAGTCGCGGATCTGTGGTTCCATAGTCTGGTGCTGTTGGTGCACCTGGACCTGGATCCCGATGCCGTGTGGGCCGAACTGGCCCGACGCAGCGGGGTCTCAGGGTTGGTGGAAAAGGCCGCGCGGGGCTCTTAAGCCCGGCGCAAGGAGCAAGGCGATGTTGAGTGGCGTCAGTATTTGGCAGCTTCTGATCCTGCTGGTGATCGTGGTGCTGGTGTTCGGCACCCGCCGGCTGGGCAGCATGGGCGGGGATCTCGGCGCGGCGATCCGCAATTTCCGCTCGGCACTCTCCGATGAGGATGACGGCAAGGGCGGCAAAGCGCCGGAGAACCTGCCCCCTTCCACCGCCGCGGTCAGCCCGGCGAGCGAGAAGACGCGCGACGACACGCACGCCGGTTGAGCCCGTCCCGGCGTCGCTCGCCCGGCAAACCCTGCCCGGCATCTCGGAGAGGCAGCCATGTTCGATATCGGCTTCTGGGAGCTGGTGCTGGTGTTCGTGATCGCCCTGGTCGTTCTCGGCCCTGAGCGACTGCCCGGCGCCGCGCGCCAGGTGGGCCAGTGGGTGCGCCGCATACGCGGACTGGCCTACGTCGCGCAACAGGAACTGGAACGCGAACTCAAGATCAGCGAACTGCGCCAGCAGCTCAAGGAGAACCCCGAGGCGCAGCAACTGCGCGCGCTGCGCAGCGAACTGCAAAGCCTCGATGCGTTCTCCGCCCGGTCCATCCAGCCGCCGGCCTCAGCGGCGACACCGCTCGAGGCCGCAGTCGAGGCCGGCGCCCCGTCACCGCCCAAGACCCAGGATCCGCCCCCATGACCCCGGATGAGCACGAGGAGTTTGCCGAGCAACCCTTCCTGAGCCACCTGATCGAACTGCGCGCGCGCTTGCTGCGGTGCCTGTGGGCGATCGGCATCCTGCTCATCCCCCTGTCGCTGTTCGCCAACCGGCTCTTCTCGGCGCTGGCGGCGCCCTTGCTGGCCAAGCTGCCGAGCGGCAACAGCCTCATCGCCACCCAGGTGGTGACGCCGTTCCTCACGCCCTTCAAGCTCGCGGCCGTGACGGCCGTCTTTCTGGCGATGCCCTACCTGCTCTGGCAGGTCTGGTCCTTCGTGGCCCCCGGGCTGTACCAGCACGAGAAGCGCTTTGCCTATCCCATGCTGGTGATGAGCATCGGCTTGTTCTATCTGGGCATCGCCTTCGCCTATTTCGTCGCCTTGCCGATCACCTTCGGTTTCATCACCAGCACCGCGCCGCAAGGCGTGGCCGTGATGACCGACATCGCGGCCTATCTCGATTTCACCCTGACCGTGTTCTTCGCCTTCGGGCTGGCCTTCCAGATTCCGGTGCTGACCGTGCTGCTGGCCTGGGCGGGCATCACCACCCCGGAAGCGATGGCCAAGGCCCGGCCTTATGTGCTGGTCGGCGCGTTCACGGTCGGGATGCTGCTCACCCCGCCGGATGTGTTTTCACAGACGCTTCTGGCGCTGCCCACCTATCTGCTCTACGAACTCGGCATCGTGCTGGCCCGCGTGATGGTGCCCGGCGCCCGCGAGGTGGACGCGCAACGCCGGCAATCCAAGAGCTCCTGACGCTCAGCGCACCGGCCGGCCGTCCGCGTCCACGACCTGCACCTCACCCCAACCCAGCGCGCGCACCTCGGCCTCGATCTTCTTGAGATCGCCCACCACCACCCAGGTCAGACGCTTGGGGTCGATCCAGGCGCGGGCCGTGGTCGCCGCCTGTTCCGGCGTGAGGGTGCGGATGTCGCGCACGAAGCGATCGTAGTAGTCATCCGGCAGACCGTAGAGCGTGATGTTCTGGATGCCGCCACCCACCTGGGCGGCCGTTTCGAACTGGCCGGGCAATTTCAGCGTCATGTTCTTCTGCGCCTTGCCAAGCTCCTCGGTCGTCACCGGCTTGGGGCCGATGATGCCGCTGATTTCGCCGGCCATCTCGCGCATCGCCGCCGCCGTCTTGTCGCGCTGGACCGGGGCGTAGAGCATCCATGGCCGCTGGCCCTTGGCATCGGTCAGGGTGGAGCCGGCGCCGTAGGCCCAGCCTTTCTGCTCGCGCAGGTTGAAGTTGATGCGCGAGGTGAACATGCCGCCCAGCACCGCGTTCACGGCGCGGAACGCCAGATCCTCCGGCGCGCCGGTGGCCGGGATGAGCTCGCCGGCCATGATCATGGACTGCGCGTAGTCCGGCCGGTCGATGAGGAAGATGCGCGGTTTCTCGGGCATCGGCGGGGTCGGCAGGGTCGGCGCCGTGACCGCGTCGGCCGGCGCCTGCCAACTGCCCAGCACCCGTTCCACCTGGGACTTCAGGGCCGTCAGGTCGATGTCGCCGACCGCCACCAGCACGGCATCCCGGGGATGGACGTGGCGCCGGTAGAAGGTGCGCAGATCCTCGACGGTCGCTGCCTGGATCACCGGCTCATAACCGCTGCCCGTCAAGGGCTGGCCATAGGGATGATCCGGGCCATAGAGCAGCGGCGGCAGGACCCGCTGCGCCATGCTGGCGGGCTTGGTCTTTTCCTGGGCGATGGCGGCCAGCCGCTGTTGCTTGAGCAGCGCCAGGCGATCTTCCGGAAAGGCCGGATCGCGCACGATCTCGGCAAAGAGTGCGAGCGACGGCTCCAGGGTTTCCCGCAAGGCGGACAAGCCGACCACGCCGGTATCGAGCGCCGCCGAAACCCCGATCTCGGCACCCAGACGCTCCTTTTCGGCGGCGATGGCCTGCGCGTCGCGCCGGCTGCTGCCCTCCTCGAGCATGTCGAGGGTGAGTCCCGCGAGACCGGAGCGGCGGGGATCGTCGCTGGCGAATCCAGCCGGGACCAGCAGCGAGAGTTCCACTGTCGGCGCATTGGGACGCCGCGCCAGAACGATGCTGAGGCCATTGTCGAGACGGGTGCGCTCCAAAGCCGGGAATTCGAGATCGGGTGGCGCGGCGATGGTCGGCAGGGCGCTGCGGTCCACATCCTCGCCCTTGGCGGCGAGGGTCGGGTAGGGCTCGACATCGATGGTCAGGCGATCATCCCCGAGCCATTTCCGCGCCGCTTCCTGCAACTGGGCGGGGGTCGCCGCCTTCAGCCGTTCGAGATCCTGCTTCCAGGCCTGCGGATCGCCACCCAGCGTCTGGCTTTCGGCGAGCACCTGCGCCTTGCCCGCGAAGCCGCCGACCTTCTCGATGCCGCGCAAGAAGCCGGACAGGGCGCCCATGCGCGCCCGCTCCAGTTCATCGACGGTCGGGCCCGCCTGCGCAAACCGCGCCAGTTCCTCGTTGGCGAGGGTCTCGATGCGGTCGAGATCCGCCTCGGGGCGCGCCGTGACGGTGAGAAACACCTGCGAACCCAGCTCGCCGGACGACACCCCGAGGCTGACGTCGGTCGCCAGTTGCTCCTGCTCGACCAGCCGGCGGTAGAGTCGCGAGGTCTTTCCGGAACCGAGCACCGTGGTCGCGAGATCCAGTACCGGCAGCTCGGGATGCCCCCACTCGGGCACGTTCCAGACCGCGTACAGACGGCCTTGCGCCACCCGATCCTGCAGGCTCATGCGACGCGGCTGGGCGAGCGGCGCGAAGTCCTTGGCCGGGCGGGTCACCGGGGGGCCG
>JAJXTQ010000095.1 GCA_021783685.1 Pseudomonadota bacterium
GGGATTCAACGCTGGAGCGAGCGCTCGACCTCCTTGAGCGCCTGCACCTGCCGCCGCAGCTCGGCCAGCTCCTGGCTGGTCGCGCGCTCGCGGGCGCCCTGCCGGTTGACGAGGGCAGCCTGCTTAAGCAATAAGGGCGCCAACACGGCGACGTCGGAGCCCTGCCAGTCCGGTTTGGCGTCGCAACCCTCGAGCAGCTTCTCGTTCTCGGCGAACTCCAGATCACCGGCGAGATCGGGGCGCGTCAGCAACATCAGAATCTCGATCGCTCCCTCGCCGCATTCGTAGGTCTCGAGCTCCTTGCGTCGTTGCCGGTAGATCTGCCGCGCATCGCGCGCGGGCATCGCACTCAGCCGGGCATAGCGCTCGACCCACGCGCGCATGGGCTTCTGGAAGCCGCCCGTGGCAACCGGGACGATGATCGGCTGAACATAGTCGTTCCGCGACACCGCGGTGCAGCCCGCCAGAGCCGCCACCCACGCCAGGCATGCGATGCGAAAGCGCCGCGCACTCATGCCCGCGTTCCCCCGGGCAGTCGCAATCTCACCCACGCGCCCCGCTCAGCCGGCAACACTTCGATATCGCCGGCGTGGGCGCGGGCGAATTCGCGCGCTATGGCCAGGCCGATGCCGGAACCTTTCACCACACTCCCTCCCGGGATCGCCGCCTTGCCCTGAAAAAATGCCTCGAATATCCGCTCCCGCTCGTCCACGGGAATTCCCGGTCCCTCGTCACGCACGTCGATCCAGACCTCCTTGGCTTGCAGGCTACAGCTCACGAACAGTTGCCCTTCGCGCGGCGAGAACTTGGCGGCGTTCGACAGCATGTTGTCGATGATGGTCCGCAACTTGCCCTCGTCGGCCACCACGCCGACCGCCTCGATCCGCGTTTCCAGGATCAGCGCCTTGCTCAACAGGGCCGGCTTGTGGTCCTGCAGCAGGTCGTTCATCAGCCGCTTCAGGTCGACCGGGCGGGGATTCAGTGCCGGCCGGTGACTCTGCGACATGTTGAAATTGAGCATGTCCTCGATCAACTGCTGCAACTGGATGGCGTTGCGCGACAGGATGTCGAGGATCTCCCGCTGCGCCGTGTTGAGCGGCCCGGCGACATCGTCGGACAACAGCTGCGAGCCTTCCCGGATGGCACTCAGCGGCGTCTTGAGCTCATGGGAGACCTGTCGCAGGAACTGGGCTTTCTGTTCTTCCAGATCGATGAGTCGCTGCCGCAGCCAGTCGAGCCGTTGCCCCACCATGGTGATATCGCGGGGGCCGCGCAAGCGGATCGGCCGCGTGAACAAACCGTCGCCCAAGCCCTCGATCGCCCGGCGCAGTTCGCGCAACGGCTGACCGATGAGCAAGGTGAAAACGATTGCCGCCAGCACGGCCAAGGGGATCTGTATGGCCGCGATCCCGATGATGGCCCATCGCGACCGCTCGCTGCGCCGCTGGATCGACAGGACTTCCTGGCTGATGACGGCGCTGCCTTGGTCGAGGATACCTTGCGCCGCTTCCCGCAGCACGTCGAATTCGTGTGCGATCGCGGGGATATCGGCAGTCGACGCATCGGGCGAGCGGAGGCGCGCGGCGACATTGACCTCATGCGCCTGAAATGCGGCCAGCCGCGCCGCGAACTCGGGCGAGCGGGTCAGCGGCGCCAGCGCATCGGCGCTGGCCAGCAGCGCCTCCCGGGTGCGCAGATAGGACTGCATGAACACCGGATCGCCGACGGCGAGAAACTGCAGGGCGCTGCGTTCCATGATCGTCACCTGCTCCATCAGGACGCGGCCGTTCTGCGCGGCGCGCACCGAGTCGAAGACGGCGGTCCGCCCCTGAGCGAAGAGCACTTCGAGCGATCCGACCGCCATGAAAATCGCGAGGATCGGGGGAATCAGGACGACGACATAGCTGACCAGAATCAAGCGGAGTATGGAGCGAGGCCGATAGCGGAACACACGCTTCACGTCGCATCGTCCGCCGCACCGAACAGCAGGTCCCCGCCCTCGCCCGCTGCCGGCCGGCCCCAGTGCCGCAAAGCGCGCGGGGTGGCGACGCGCCCGCGGGCGGTGCGCTGCAGGAAACCTTCCTGGATGAGGTAGGGCTCGATCACCTCCTCCAACGTGCCCTTGTCCTCGCCCAGGGCGGCCGCCAGGCTCTCGATGCCGACCGGACCACCATCGTAGCGCTCGATCAGACAGCTCAACAGCTTGCGATCCTGCACATCCAGGCCATGGGCGTCGACCGCGAGCATGTCCAGCGCCGCGCGGGCGCTGGCCAGGTCCACCGTGCCGTCGCCCCGCACCTGAGCGTAGTCGCGCACCCGGCGCAGCAACCGGTTGGCGATGCGCGGGGTGCCGCGGGAGCGGCGCGCGATCTCCGCCGCCCCATCGGGCAGGACCGGGACACCGGACAACTGCGCCGAGCGCATCACGATGCGGGTCAGGTCCTCGGCATTGTAATATTCGAGCCGCTGCACGATGCCGAAGCGATCGCGCAGCGGCGAGCTGAGCAGACCCGCCCGCGTGGTCGCGCCGACGAGCGTGAACGGCGGCAGGTCGAGCTTGATCGAGCGCGCGGCCGGTCCCTCGCCGATGACGATGTCGAGCTGGTAATCCTCCAGCGCCGGATAGAGGATCTCCTCCACGGCCACGGGCAGTCGATGGATTTCGTCGACGAACAGCACGTCGCCGGCTTCCAGATGGGTCAGCAGCGCCGCCAGATCGCCCGGTCGTTCCAGCACGGGACCGGCGGTCTGGCGCAACCTCGCGCCCATCTCATGGGCGATGATGTGCGCCAGCGTGGTCTTGCCCAGTCCCGGCGGACCGAACAGCAGCACGTGATCCAGCGCCTCCCCACGTCCGCGGGCCGCGGCGATGAAGATTTCCATCTGGCTGCGCACGGCGGCCTGACCGACGTAATCGGCCAGCTGACGCGGGCGCAGGGCGCGGTCGATCGACTCCTCGCCGCCCTGCGGCGCCGGCGTGACCAGACGATCGCGTTCAATCGGCATGGCGGCTCACTGGAAGGCCGAGCGCAGCGCGAGACGGATCAGCGTCTCGCTGTCGGTGATGGCCGGATCGAGCGATTGCAGGAGCTCGCGCGCCTCGTTGGTGCGATAGCCCAAGGCCACGAGCGCGGCATGGGCCTCATCGAAGGCGCCACGCGACGGGGCGGCCGTGCCCGCGGCGCCCGCGGGCAGCGCCACCGGCACCGCGCCCACGCGGTCGCGCAGCTCCATCACCAGTCGCTCGGCCGTCTTGCGGCCCACGCCGGGCACGCGGGTCAGCGCCGCGGCATCGCCCCGCATCAGGCAGTCCTGCAACTGCACCGCCGGCATGGCCGACAGCAGCGCCAACGCCAGTTTGGCCCCCACGCCGTTGACGCGCAGCAGCGCGCGGAACAGCGCCCGTTCGCCCCGGTGCCCGAAACCATAGAGCTGCAGGGCGTCCTCGCGCGGGATCAGATGCGTCCACAGCAGCGCCGCCTGCCCGGATTCCGCTGCCTCCAGCAGTCCCGCGGGCACCTCGACCTCGTAGCCGACCCCGGCGACGTCGATCACGAGAAACGGCGGTGCCACCTCGATCACCTCCCCTCTCAGGCAGCCGATCATCCCCAGCCTCCGCCCGCCGAGCCCGCCGCGAGTCGACCGCGCTGATGGGCATGGCAGATCGCCAGCGCCAGCGCGTCCGCCGCATCGGCCGCCGGCGTGCCGCTCAGATTCAGCAATTGACGCACCATGTGCTGGACCTGCTCCTTGGTGGCCGCTCCCGTCCCGGTGACGGTCTGTTTCACCAGGCGCGGCGCATATTCGGCAAGCGGCAGCGACGCCCGGCCGATCGCGCACAGGATCACGCCGCGCGCCTGCCCCAGCTTCAGCGCGCTGTCGACGTTGCGCATCACGAACACCCGTTCCAGGCTGACCTCCTGGGGTCGCGACTGGGCGATCAACTGCGCCAGCGCGTCGTCGAGTTCGGCCAGACGCGCCGCCATGTCGGCCTTGCCCAGACGGATGCAGCCGCTGTCGACATAACTCAGCCGCCCGCCCGTCTGCCGTTCCAGCACGCCGAACCCGGTGACGCGCGACCCCGGGTCGATCCCCAGAATGCGGAGCGGCACATCCCCGGCACCGGCATTCAGGCCAGCAGCTCCTCGGGGAAATCGGCATTGGAATAGACGTTCTGGACATCGTCCAGATCTTCCAGCCGCTCGAGCAGCTTGAACACGCTCATCGCGGCGTCGCCCTCCACACTCACCAGCGTGGCCGCCCGTTCGGTGACTTCCGCCGCCGCCGGTTCGAAGCCGGCCGCCCGCAGGCTCGACAAGGCCGCCTCGAACCCCTCGGGCGCGACCAGCACATCCACGGAATCGTCGGTGTTGCGCACGATGTCGTCGGCGCCGGCCTCGAGCGCCGCTTCCATGAGCGCGTCATCGTCCGTTCCGGGCGCGTAGGTGAGCACGCCGGTGCGGGTGAACAGATAGCCGACCGAGCCGTCGGCACCGAGATTACCGCCCTGCTTGGTGAAGGCGTGCCGGACCTCGGCGACGGTGCGGTTGCGGTTGTCGGTCATGCATTCGACCAGCACCGCGACACCGCCGGGGCCATAGCCTTCATAGCGCACCTCTTCCAGCACCACGCCGTCCAGATCGCCGCTGCCGCGCTTGATGGCGCGCTCCACGGTATCGCGCGTCATGTTGGCGGTGAACGCCTTGTCCATGGCCAGGCGCAACCGTGGATTGCTGGCCGGATCGGCCCCGCCGGCGCGGGCCGCGATGGTGATTTCCCGGATCAGCTTGGTGAAAAGTTTGCCGCGCCGCGCATCCTGAGCATTCTTGCGATGCTGGATGTTGGCCCATTTGCTATGTCCTGCCATCGATCGACCACTGTTGCCGTGAAACATGGCCGGGGCCCGCAGAGGGGCCCCGGTCAACCTCAGAACGTGACGTTCAGCCCGAGCTGGGCGCCTTTCTGGAGATCCTGATCACCGGCATCTTCCAGTTCGACGCGGGTCAGGCGATAGCCCACATAGACGCGCGTCTCGTTCAGCACCTCGTATTCGATCCGGGCGGCGGCGTCCAGAAGCGATTTGCCCTCGCCGAAGGTCAGTACCTCGGGAGCATAGTTGAGCGCGAGCGCCAACCGGGCACGATTGAGGTCCGGCGGCGTGACGTACAGTTCGCCCGTCAACGCGAGGGCGCTGACATCCTCGTCCGGCTGGTCGAGCGACGCGCCATAGAGCGTCGCGCCCAGCGCACCTTCCACGCCCGTGGTATAGCCGCCGGCATCCCCGCGAACTTTCAGGCCGAGATGGATCAAATCACCCTCGTCCGTGTTGTGCAGCGCGCCGACTTCGGCCTTGAGCGTGCCGCCCGCTGCGGGCGCCACATCGCCTTCGTAGGCGGCGCGAAAGGCATCTTCGCCAACCGCCAGGTCCACGGTGTGGGCCGATACCGCCATGGGTGCCAGCAGGCCGATCAGGATGGAACGCGAAAACAACCGCATGAAAACACTCCCTTACCATTCACCAGCGACGCGGACGACCCGCAGGCCAAACCGCCAAATGGCGTTTATCATACCCGGATTGACCACCCGCCCACATCCGAAGGCGCAGGCACGATGACGGCCTCCACAGTTTCGCCGCCCACCACGTTCGCTGCCGCAGAGGCCTATATCCGCGATTTTCCGGCGCACTCCGCCCGGGCGCTGCAAGCCGGACGGATGGTTCAGGAACTCGGCCTGGGACAGGACGCCGTCGTCGCGGCGATGCTCTATCCGCTCATCGAGTCAGGCGCACTGCCGCAGGCCTGGATCGACCCGCCGCACCCCGATCTGCCGTGGCGCCTGCTGAAGGGACTGGACCGGCTGCGCATGATGGACGACCTCGCGCCCAGCCAGGCCGCCGTGGCGCCCGACGTCCAGCTCGAGCGGCTGCGCAAGATGCTGCTGGCCATGGTCGAGGACGCCCGGATCGTCGTCATCAAGCTCTGCTACCGGTTGCACACCCTGGAGTCGGCCAAGTCCCTGCCGGTCGAGGAACAGCAGCGGCTCGCCCAGCAGACGCTCGACCTCTTCGCGCCCCTGGCCAACCGGCTGGGCATCTGGCAGATCAAGTGGCAGCTCGAGGACTGGTCGCTGCGCTACCTGCACCCCGATGCCTATCACAAGATCGCCCGCTGGCTGGACGAACGGCGCGCCGACCGGGAACGCTACATCCGCGACACCATCGCCGCGGTCCAGGCCGAACTCGACCGCTACCACATCCGGGCCACGGTGACGGGCCGCCCCAAGCATCTCTACAGCATCTGGCGCAAGCTGGAGCGCAAGGGCATGAGCTTCAGCGGCCTGTTCGATGCGCGCGCGATCCGCGTGCTGGTGGAGGACATTCCCGCCTGCTACGCCGTGCTGGGCCTGATCCACGGCCGCTGGCAGCCGATCCCGGGGCAGTTCGACGACTACATCGCTTCCCCGAAGGAAAACAACTACCAGTCCTTGCATACCGCCGTGATCGGCCCCGCCGGCAAGACACTGGAAATCCAGATCCGCACCCAGCGCATGCATGAACAGGCCGAGCTGGGCGTCGCTGCGCACTGGCGCTACAAGGAAAGCGGCGTCTCCCCGGATGCCGGGCTGGAGCGCCGCATCAGCTGGTTGCGCAAGCTGCTCGAAAGCAGCGGCGAGGACGGCAATGCCGAGGATTTCCTGGACCGGTTCCGCGCCGAGATCGGCGAGGAGCGGGTCTACGTCATCACCCCGCGCGGCGACATCCAGGACCTGACCGCCGGAGCCACCGCGCTCGACTTCGCCTACGCGGTCCACACCGACGTGGGGCATCGCTGCCGCGGCGCGCGCATCAACGGCGCCATCGCACCGCTGACACGCCCGCTGCAGAACGGCGACCGGGTGGAAATCCTCACCGCCAAAGAGCCGCGCCCCAGCCGCGACTGGCTCATCCCGCAATTCGGCTATCTGACCACCAGCCGTGCCCGGGCCAAGGTGCGCCAGTGGTTCAAGCACGAGGACTACAACCAGAACGTCGCCACCGGGCGCGACCTCCTCGAACGCGAGCTGGGCCGGCTGAGCATGGGGGACGAACCCTATGACGCGCTCGCCGCACAGTTCAATTTCTCCAAGATCAACGACTTTCTCGCCGCCATCGGCGCCGGCGACATCACCACCGCGCAGATCGCCGGGCGGCTGCAGCCGATCGTGCCCAAGGAGATGGTCCCACCGCCCGCGAC
>JAJXTQ010000096.1 GCA_021783685.1 Pseudomonadota bacterium
TTGCGCCGCACCAATCCGGCGCCTTATGCCGCCTCGTTGCGGTGGGGGGATGCGGCCGTGCTGTCCAGCTCCCCGGAGCGCCTGTTGCAGGTCGCGGCGGGATGGATCCAGACCCGCCCCATTGCCGGCACGCGCCGACGCGCCCGCGATCCCGTCGAGGACGAAGCCCTGGCGCGTGAGTTGCTGGGCCATCCCAAGGAGCGCGCCGAGCATGTGATGCTCGTGGATCTGGAACGCAACGATCTGGGCCGCATCTGCCGGCCGGGCACCGTGCGGGTCAGCGAGCGGCTGCAAGTCGAGACCTATGCCCATGTCCACCACATCGTCTCGGCGGTGGAAGGTGAGTTGCGCGCCGACGTGGATGTGGCGGCCATTCTGGCGGCGCTGTTCCCGGGTGGGACCATCACCGGTTGCCCCAAGGTGCGCTGCATGGAGATCATTGCCGAACTGGAAGGCGAGGCGCGGGGTCCCTATACCGGATCCGTCGGTTATGTCAGCCGGAACGGGCGCATGGACTTCAACATTCTGATCCGGACCGCCCACCTCGACGGCCGCCGCCTCAGCTTCCGCGCCGGGGGCGGCATCGTTGCCGATTCGGATCCCGAACGGGAACTGGCGGAGACCCGCATCAAGGCCAAGGGCATCCTCCAGGCACTGGAGACGCCCCCATGCTGAGCCTCGTGGACGGCGAACCGGCGACCGAGGTGCCGCTGGACGATCGCGGTCTGCAGTACGGGGAGGGCGTCTTCGAAACCCTGCTGGTCGACGCCGGTGAGCCGTTGGCCTGGGATCTGCACATGGCGCGCATGACGCGCGGTTGCCAGGCCCTGGGTCTGCCCGACCCGCCGCTCGCAGCCCTGCATCGGGATGCCCTTGGACTGTGCGGCGCGCAGGATGGCCCGGCCGTGCTGAAACTGACGCTGACCGTGCAAGGCGCCGGCCGTGGCTACGCCCGTCCGGCGTCTGTCGCATGGCGACGCATCGCTCAGGTCGCTCCCGCACCCGAGTGGCCTGCCGCAGACTACGAGCGCGGCATTCGGGTACGCTGGTGCCGGCAGTTATGGTTCCCCGAGCCGGGCCTCGCGGGTATCAAGCACCTGAACCGCATGACACAGGTTCTCGCGCGGGCCGAATGGGACGATCCCGGCATCGCCGAGGGCCTGCTGCGCGATCCTGCCGGCGCGGTGATCGGCGGGACGATGAGCAATCTGTTCGCGGTGTGCAACGAGACCCTGCTGACCCCATTGATCCGCAACTGCGGGATGGCCGGCACGCTGCGCGCCCGGATCATGGCCTGCGCCGGAGAACTCGGCATACCGCTCCGCGAAACCATGCTGTCGGCCACGGATTGCCATCGCGCCGACGAACTGTTGCTCTGCAACGCCGTACGCGGGATTCGCCCGATCCGCATCCTCGGGCGCCAATCGTTCTCGGCAGGCTCTGTGACGAGAGCCTTGCAGGCGGCCATCGCCGGTCCGTGGCCGCGACCGGCGAGCGGGGCCGAATGACGCCCGGCAGCCCGACGCAACCCAGCCTTGTGAGCCGGCTGCGGGCGTTGCTCCCGACGCTGTGGACATTGCTGGCGCTCCTCGCGATCGGCAGCGGTTGGGCGATGTTCGAGCATTACCGGCACCGGCCGCTCGGAATCGAGTCGCCCCAGACCCTTGAAATCCAGCCCGGAGACGGCTTTTCGACCATCACCCGCAAGCTGCAGGAGCAGCGCATTCTCGGCTGGCGCTGGCCGTTCACGATGCTGGCGGCATTCGAGGGGCAGACGGGGCGAATCCGTGCGGGCGAGTACCGCCTCGCGCCCGGCCTGACACCGCAAGGCTTGCTGGACCAACTCATCAAGGGAGAGATCCTCCTGCACCGCATCACCCTGGTCGAGGGCTGGAGCGCGGCGCAGGTGCAGGTGGCGCTGCGCCAGCATCCGGCGATTCGACCCACACCCGACTTCGACTGGCCGAAGCTCATGGCCAGCCTGGGTACGCCCGATCTCTCGCCCGAGGGCCAGTTCTTTCCCGACACCTATTTGTTTGCCCGCGGCACGACGGATCAGACCCTGTTGCGACAAGCCCATGAACGCATGCGACAGGAACTCGCAAGCGCATGGGCGACCCGCGCAGCGGATCTTCCGCTCAGGACTCCATACGATCTGCTCATCCTGGCGTCCCTGGTGGAAAAGGAGACCGCAGTCGCCGATGAGCGGGCCCAGATCGCCGGCGTATTCGTGCGCCGACTGCAACTGGCCATGCCCTTGCAGACCGATCCCACCGTGATCTTTTCCCTGGGCGCCGATTATTCAGGCAATCTCACCCGCGAGCACCTGCTGCGCCACCACCCTTACAATACGTATCGCAATCCGGGCCTGCCGCCGGGCCCGATCGCACTGGTGGGCCGCGCCGCGCTCGAAGCCGCAGCTCATCCGGCCCCCGGTCAGGCCCTCTATTTCGTGTCGCGCGGCGACGGCCGGCATGTGTTTTCCGATACGCTGGGCGAACACAACCGCGCCGTCGCGTGCCACCAGCGCAAAACCTGCCAGGGAAGTCCGCCATGACATCGACGGCACGGGGCCGCTTCATTACGCTGGAAGGCGCCGAGGGTGTCGGGAAAAGCACCCATCTGCCCTTCATCGGCACCTTCCTGAGATCGCATGGCCTTGATGTCGTCGAGACCCGCGAGCCGGGCGGCACCGCGTTGGCGGAAGCCATCCGGGGACTGTTTCTGCAGGACGCGCCCATGCCGGCGGCAAGCGAACTCATGCTGCTGTTTGCCGCCCGTGCCAGCCACCTCCAGGAAGTCATCCTGCCGGCCATGGCGCGCGGCACCTGGGTCGTTTGCGACCGCTTCACGGACGCCACCTATGCTTACCAGGGTGGCGGACGGGGACTCGACCCCGCCTGGATCGCCGATCTGGAATGCCGCGTGCAGGGATCGACCCGACCGGATCGGGTGCTCGTCCTCGATGCACCGGTCGCAATCGGCCGAGGACGGGTCGCCGCACGACGCGGCCGGCAGGATCGCATCGAAGTGGAAGACATGGCCTTTTTCGAACGCGTCCGGGCCGTGTATCGGGAACGGGCACGGCAACCGGGCTACCGCCTCATCGATGCAACCGGGTCCATCGACGCCGTCCAGCGGGAACTGGCGCGCCAACTGGAAGACCTTCTGGCGCAGCGAGCATCCTGATGGACCCGACGGTGGACACCGCGGCGGAGACGACCCCGGTTTTTCCCTGGCAGATGCCGCTTTGGACCCGACTCGGCGAGGCTCGTCGGCGCGATCGACTGGCTCACGCCTACCTGTTGGCCGGGCCGCCCGGCGTGGGCAAACGCGTCCTGGCGTGGCGCATCGCCGCAAGTGTGCTCTGCCGGAGCCCGTTGGCGGACGACCGCGCCTGCGGCCAGTGCCCGGACTGCCGGTTGCTCGAGGCCGGGACCCACCCGGACTGCGCCGTCGTCGAGCCCGAAAGTGGCAAGGCGCAGATTTCGATCGAGGCGGTCCGCGAACTGGGCGCCGATCTGACCCAGACCGCCCACCAAGGCGGAATGCGCGTCGCGCTGATCGTTCCGGCCGAGGCCATGACGCCGCAGTCGGCCAACAGCCTGCTGAAAACGCTCGAAGAACCGCATGGGCGCGTGCTGCTGATCCTGATCAGCGACCGGCCGCTCGCGGTGCTGCCGACCCTGCGCAGCCGCTGCCAGCGTCTGGACTGTCCCGCTCCATCGCAGGATGTCCTCCGGGGCTGGCTCCGCCAGGAGTATCCCGACGAGCGCCGGTTGCTGCGGGCGCTCACCCTGGCGGGCGGCGCGCCGCTACACACGCGGTCCTATCTCGACGACGCCGAGGTGCAGCGGCTGGACCGATTGGCGCAGGACAGCCTCCTGGTCATGACGGGCACGGCCGATCCGCTCGCGGTCGCTGCGCGCTGGGCGACCGGGGAATCCCCCGACCTTCTGGGCCTCTGGATGGTGCGGTTGGCCGAGGAAATGGCACGGCTGCGCATTCTCGGTCACGGCCCGCCGCCGGTCCTGCTCGATCTCGATACCCGGACCCTGCAGAGGATGCTCGCCCGTGCCGATAATGAAGATGTGCTTGCCTATGGCGCGTTTGCGCGGCAAGCACGCCTGTGGCTCGTGCAGGGTGCCGCGCAGCGTCAAGGACTTCTTGAAAGTCTGCTGATCCCGCTGGCGGCGGGCTTGCATGCGTTCAGGGCCCAAAATCCGGGTAGGACAGGTTTGCCGAGAGAGACGACATCGTGAGTGACCCCCAGACATCCGCAGGTGGCATCCTCAACATCACCATCAAGGACAAGCCGGCGCTGTACGAGGCCTACATGCCCTTCATCCGCAACGGCGGGCTGTTCTACCCGACGCTCAAGCCCTACCGGCTCGGGGACGAGGTCCTGCTGCTGCTCACCTTGATGGAGGAGAGCGAACGCATGGCCGTCGCCGGGCGCGTGGTCTGGATTACGCCACCCGGCGCCCAGAACCGTCGGCGCACCGGGATCGGCGTCCAGTTCAACCCCAAGGATGAAGGGGTTACACAGAAACGCATCGAGGTGTATCTGGCCGGCGCGCTGGATGGAGCCCGTCCGACGCTGACCTTGTGAATTCCGCCGGCGGCAGGTGGGGATGCCGATCAATTGCCCTCGTTCATCTGCGCCTTGAACCGTGACCAGATCGCCTCGGGTGGAAGCGTCGTATAGCAGGCAGGCGTCCCGGCGCCCGGCCCGGTCAGGTGCCGGCACAGGCGTTGTCGGCAAGGGGAGCAGAGCGACTGGGCCTGAAGATTGACGCCGCGACTCCCTTGCAAGCCGGTCAGACGGCTATCCGTCGCGCCGTAGATACCAACCACCGGTCGCCCCAGCGCGCAGGCCAGATGCCCCAGACCGCTATCGACCGTGATCAGCCCGCCCGCCGCCGCCAGAACGTCCATCAGGGCCGCCAGCGACATGGCCGGCAATACCTCGCTACGCCGGCTGCCGTGAGCCAGCGCTTCGGCGCGGGCCTTTTCATCGGCGTTTCCCCACGGCAAAGCCACCCGATAGCCGTCCGCTTCGGCGAGCGCGATCAGCGCGGCCCAGGCAGGGTCGGGATAGTGCTTGCTGGCCCAGGTGGTCCCGTGCAAGAAGACGAGCCGCCGTCGATCCCCCTGTGGATCCTGGTCCAGGCCATAGTCCGCCGGGCCCGTCGGCCGTGCATATCCCAGCGCATCGGCGAAGAGCCGGCGTACCCGCTCGATCGCGTGCATCGTCGGGGCAACCTCGATGCGATGGTGATAGCTGAGCGCCACCAGGGGTTCGCGTGCCGAATCCCGTGAAAAGCCGGCTCGAGGGCCACTGCCCACGCCACTGATCAGCGCGCTTTTATAGAGGCCCTGGGCATCGATGATGAGGCCGTATCGCTGCGCGCGAAGGGCGCGACGACCCTGCAGGGCGTCCCGCCAGTTGCGTTGGTGCAAGGGTTGCCCGCGCAGCCGCCGCAGGGGCAGGGGGATGATGCGGTCGACCGCCGGATGTCGCGCCGGTATGGCCGCGAACCCGGGTTCGACGGCCCAGTCCGCGCGCAGTCCCGGGATGGCCTTGGCCGCATCGGTCAGCGCCGGCAGGGTGTGGACCACGTCTCCCAGCGATGAGAGCTTGACGATCAAAATCCGCATCAGGCTGCCTTGCCAACCGTTCGGTATGTTGAGAAACTCGACTACCGCAGAAACACCGCTGGACCGCGGTGGAATTTAACAGACATCACGGAGGATGACGATGTCCACTTTGGCCTTGTTGCGCGAAGAGCCCAGCCGGCGTGCCTTGCACGCGATCACCCACCAGATCGGCTATGGCGCGCTGGCACGAGCCGGCATCAAGGCCGCCGTGCGCAGCCGGCTGAATCGATCGGAACTGCCGCGTCAATTCTTCCTTTCGCTGTGGGATACGCTCGGGCAACGCGAGGCCATCGTCGACGGCGACCAGCGCATCACCTTCGCCCAGTTCAAGGACCGGGTCCTGCGGCTAGCCGACGGCCTGCATCAGCTGGGCCTGCGCGAGGGCGATGCCTGCGCCGAGCTGCTCTACAACTGCTCGCACTGGTTCGAGCTGAACCTGGCCTGCGCGCTCACCGGCATGGCCATGCCCATGCTCAACTGGCATCTGCGGCCGAACGAACTGGTGGAATGCATCCAGCGCGCCAATGCCAAAGTGCTGGTCGTGGACGCGAATTTCGCGGACATGGTGGCCGGTGTGCGCGGCCAGATCCCGTCGGTCCAGCGCATTCTGCTGACCGGTACGGAACGGCGCGAGGGCTTCGATTCCTTCGAGGAACTGATCCGGCGCTCCGCTCCGATTCTGCCGCCAGGGCACTTCGCCATGTCCTCCAAGCCTTACAGCGGCGGCACCACCGGCACGCCCAAGTACATCAACCTCAATCAGGAAGTGATGTTCGGCGAGTCCGACACCGCTCGGCGCGGCATCAGCCGTGAACAGATCACCCGTCTGACCCTGATGCAGGCCAGTGCCTTCGACTGGTACGGTCTGGGTGAATGCCATGATCCGGTCTCGGGCAATGCGCGCTCGCTGATTCCGGGACCGCTGTACCACGCCGGGGTCCAGATCGGCGTGCTGCCGTTCTTTTTCGGCGGTACCGTCGTGCCGATGCGCAAGTTCACGGCCGAGGGGTTCCTGAAGGCCATCCAGGACGAGCGCATCAACTGGACCTTCGTGGCGCCGACCATGCTGGAACGGGTGCTGGCGTTGCCCGAGGAGGTCAAGCGCAAATACAACCTCGCCAGCATGCGCACCATCGTCTGCGCCGCCGCGCCCTGTGCGCCCAAGGTGAAGCAGGAGATCAATGCGCTGTTCCGCCGTCAGGGCGCGGGCAACGATGTCTTCCATGAATACTACGGGGCCTCTGAAACCGGCCTCATCACGGTGCTGGTACCCGCGGACTATCAGGCCAACCCGAAGCGCTATGAAAGCGTCGGCAAGGTGCGGGCGGCCCAGTGCCGGATCTACGATCCGGAGACGCAGCGTTGGGCACAACCGGGGCAGGAGGGCAAGGTGCTGGTGCGTTCCGCGTTGACGAGCGGCCTCGAATACGTCGGCCAGAAATCGAAGACCGACGAGTGCTTCCTGCCGATCGACGGCGAGCTCTGGTACGACGACGGTCTGATCGGTTATCTGGATGGGGACGGGTTTTTGTATCTGACCT
>JAJXTQ010000097.1 GCA_021783685.1 Pseudomonadota bacterium
TCCGCCATTTCCCTGCTCGCAAGTCGAGCAACGCTTCGAATTCCGCCGTTATGAATTATTGCTTGAGGCAGGTGGTGAACGGTCCACGCAGTCAGTCTAGCCGCGGACGCCAGTCGGCAACGCAGGCCCTGATTTCCCGCATCGCCTGGTCGAAGGCGCGAGGCCCCTTCTGGAACGGGTCGGCAATCTCGAGATTGGTCCACCGCCCCAGCAGATGAACCCGACCCTGGAGGTAGGGGAAGGTCCGCTCGATCCAGAGCCGATGATGGTGCTCCATGACGAGCACCAGATCGTGGCTCCGCGCCATCGCCTGATCGAATTGACGCGCCTTGTGCGACCGGATGTCCAGACCGTGTTCATCGGCCACCCTGACCGCATCGGGGTGCGGCGCCGAAGCAACCAGCGCGCCGATCCCGGCTGAGGACACCGCTTCCACCTTGCCGAAACCCTGGTCGGTCAAAACGGCTTCAGCGAGCGGACTGCGACAGATATTGCCGCTGCAGACCATCAGTACCCGAAATTTCCCATTGACCATTGCGACCGAACCGAGGCGACACCTTGCAGACACGCCCCGTCCGCAGCACCCGCTCGAGGCCGCGCGGGGCTGTGGACGGGACGTGTCGATACATCCGTCAGGGATTACGGGCCAAGAAAAACCGCGCCAAACCCATCGACGGACCGCCACGACGGCTGCCTTCCGGGTATTGCTTGGCGACCACCGTGCCGTTTCGGCGCGTGACGGTCTTGGTGTTGGTGACCGGGTCGGCAACGATCTGCTTGCGTCCCGGGAACACATAGACGGTCTTGCCCGTCGCCGGATTGAAGTCGATGCCCCATCCTTGCGTTCCGGTGCTGCCCACCTCGAACGGAGCTGCCGATGCGGGAGCCGCAAAAGCCGCTACGCCCGCCAGCGCCAGAGCGCCAACCAAACTGCTCGTCCTGCTCATCATCCACCTCCAGCCAAGGGTCGAAAAATCCGTTCCGGGCCCCGGATCAGTTGAAATTAAAACCGAATCCGACCGAAACCGCCAGTTCGGTATCGGCATTAAACCGTTCGGTCACATTGACGGCGCCCACGGTAACCGTCATCGGCAGCCAGGAATAGGGAGCGACGGATACTGCCGCGTTGGCGAAGCGCCCCGTATACTCACCGATCAAGGCGATCTGCGGCGTGAGATACAGCGCGCCGCTCCCGAAAATGTTGGCGCCATCCTCGCCGGGGTCATTGAAGATCTCGGTGCCCGCCCCCAGCGTGACGATGCCGGCAAAGCGGCCGACCGGGATCATCTTCGAGTACGCCACGTAGTAGCTGGGATCATTGGCATCCTCCGCCCCGCCCCACACACCAAATCCGTTCACGCCTACGGATACCGCCGAGTAGCCGGGAAGGTTGCGGTGCAACTTGAAGGCAAACCCGCCAGACTCGCCGAACGTGTCCTCGCTGTTGTCGCTCGTCAGCGAGGAGAATCCGATGCCGAGTTCCGCGCCCACGTACCGATCGGGGTCACCGAGGCCGAACGCGATCCCGGCGGACGCATCAAAGTCATCTGCAAGAGTTTGGCCAAACGCGCCCACACCGACACTTCCCCAACTTCCCCCGAAGCCTACGGGCGTTTCCAGCGAAGGCGATGCAAAGCTCTGCACGGCGATCACCGTGCTCGCCGCCTCCGGCGTCACCTGCCCCCAGGCCGATGCACTGCCGATGGCCAAGAGTCCTGCAACGCTGCAGCGATACTGATTTGCCATGTTCCAACCCCGAATGATCAATGTGTTATGGCGCTTCCGCACTGGCGCGACCCCGGGCGAAAGTCATCGCAACGGCGGACGACCTCCCGGCCGGCGTACGCAGCGGCGCAAAGAGACGCTGAAAGACTGACAGCAGCGCAATGACATTGCAACGCGGGATGCGGGGCAGGCGCCTATCCATCGTCCCGCTGCATGAGACGACGCAGCGCGCGAAACGCGTGCTGCGTCCATGCAGCCCGCCACATGCCCCAAGCGGAGGCGCTTCGCGCACCAATGCAACGCAGGTCCGCACTTCGTGTATCGCGGACGAAATCCCGATCGCGCAGGCGTTCGGATGGGTCAAACGGCAGGCGTCTGGAAATCTCCCCGCTCGAAGGCCGCCACGGCTTCCAGCAATTCCTGCCGGGTATTCATGACGAAGGGCCCATAGTGGGCAATGGCCTCATCGAGTGGCGCCCCACTCAACAGCAGCGCCTGACTGTCCGCCTGCGCAAGGATATCGATCGTCGTACCCGATCGGCTGAAGTGGGCGGTCTGCAGGGCATCGATGCGCCGTCCCCCGACTTCGATCGCCCCGCGCAACACGACCAGCATGGCCGTCCACCCGTCCGGGAGGACGAACGCGGTCGACCGGTCGGCATGCAGTGTGAGGTCCCAAACGTTCATCGCCGTGCGGGTCAGCGCCGGGCCCTGCACGCCGGCGTAATCACCGGCAATCACCCGGACGCCCCCGCTGCCGCCGTCGAGCACGATGGCCGGGATCTGCCCCGAGACCACGGCCTGATAGGCCGGTGCGCGGCGTTTGTCCCGTGCCGGCAGGTTGACCCACAGTTGGGCCATCTCCAGCACGCCGCCCCGCGCCGTGAATGCCTGAGAATGGAACTCCTCGTGCAGTACGCCCGCCCCCGCTGTCATCCATTGCACGTCGCCCGGCCCGATGACGCCGCTGTTGCCGGCGGTGTCGCGATGCGCAACCTCGCCCTGATAGACGATGGTCACGGTCTCGAAGCCGCGATGCGGATGCATTCCGACGCCACGGGGTGCATCACTTGGCGCGAACCGGTGGGGGCCCGCGTAATCGAGCATCAGGAACGGGCTGGCCTGCACCGCGTCCCGCGCGATCGAGACCAGTGTACGCACCGGAAAGCCGTCGCCTACCCAATGCGTCGAAGCGGACGGCAGGATGCGCGTCAGTTGTTTCTGTGACATCACACTTTCTCCGCACATGCCGGCGCCGCGCTTCGCCCCCCATCGACTGCGGCGCGATGCCGGGCATGACCCATGCGTATGGCCTGCGACCGGTGTCAGGGCTGACCCAGGCGCTGAGTCCAGGACGCCAATGCACTCAGAAGCCGGCCCAGGTGTTCCCGCGTCGCCGCGTGAACCAGCTGGCCGTCGGCGTCGAAACGCTCATGCGCGACGCCGATCATCACCTCCGGCTTGTTGAGCGGGAGCGCATCGACGCAAACCAGGATCTGGCGCAGGTGATACTGCGCGCGCCCCGTCCCGATGACGCCGGGACTGGCGCCCATGATGGCCGCCGGCTTGCCGGCAAACGGCTGATCGGGCGGGCGCGAGGCCCAGTCGATGGCGTTCTTGAGCACCCCGGGAACGGAATAGTTGTATTCCGGCGTCACGAACAGCAGCGCATCGGCCGCCTGGATCTGTGCCCGCAGCCGTTCCACCGGCGGCGGGAAATGCGCCGTGCGCAGATCCTCGTTGTACAAGGGCAGGTCGCCGATCTCGGCCGTCGTGATGGTCAAGCCGGCCGTGGACGCCAATCCCTGCGCGGCCCGCAGGGCGGCGGCGTTGTAGGAGTCCCGGCGCAGGCTGCCGCAGATCCCGAGCACGTTCAGCATCTGAGTCATGAATATCTCCAGGTGTTCGCATGTGAAATCAGCGCGTGCCGCCCAAGGCCAGCCGCCCCGGGCCCTGCGCGGCGGCAAAGAGCAGGCCGCCGATGAGCGCGGTGTTCTTCCAGAAATGCAGCGACTGCTGGTAGGCCAGCATGGGGTCCGTCTCGCGCCAGTAGCCGTGGAAGATGGGCGTGGCGAGCGCCGTGAACGCAGCCAGTGCCAGGGCCACCCAGCGCGTCTGCCAGCCCACGAGCAACAGCGCGCCGCCGACCAGTTCCAGCAGCGCGGCGGGCCACACCAGCAGTTCCGCCAGGGGCATGCCGTGGGCCTGCATGTAGCCGGCAGTTCCAGCGATGTCGCCGAACTTGGCCAGGCCCGCGCCGATGAAGAGCGGTGCGATCAACACCCGTCCCGCTACGGGCAGCACATCGGCAAAGGCATCACGGGAAGTCGTTTCCATATCGGCTCCTGGTCGAGTATCCGCCCCATCGGCGATGCGGTAACTTTAGGCGAAACCCGTTTTCCGGGCAGCGCCGCGCGGCCGAACGCCCCGTTCGCCACCACCGAACACCGAGGCGCACCGATGAAGTACAGCCTGGACGACATCCGCACCTTCCTCGCGGTGGTGGAAAGCGGCAGCATCAGCGCCGCAGCCCAGCGCCTGGAACTGACCAAATCGGTCGTGAGCCAGCGCGTCGTCCATCTGGAAGCGGCGCTCGGGGTCGCGCTCCTGCACCGCTCCAGCCGCGGCGTGCGGGCCACCGACCGCGGGCGGCTGTTCCAGGCCCAGGCCTGCGACGCCATCGCCCAGTTGGAACAGGCGGTCGAGGCCGTTGCCGAGGACGACGCCACCCTCACCGGCCTGCTGCGCATCAGTGCGCCGGTGAGCTTCGGGTCCCTCCACCTTGGGCCGATGCTGTTTGCCTTCATGCGCGCGCATCCCCGTCTGGATCTGGCACTGGACCTGTCCGACCGCATGGTGGACATCGCAGCGGAAGGCTACGACCTCGCCATCCGCATCACCCGGCTGCCTGCCGATGCGCTCCTCGTTGCAACCCGGCTGGCGGAGAGTCCCCGCATCATCTGCTGCAGCCCGGACTACGCGCGCCACCACGGCGTACCGCGCACGCTCGATGACATCCCCCGCCATGCCGGCATCGGCTATGCCCTGAAAGCCGCGCCGCAGCTCTGGCGTTTCCGGGCCGCCGAGCCGGATGAGCCCGTGCGGGTCCTGACGCCGCGCCAGCGCATTCTCACCAACAACGGCGAGGCGATGCGCGATGCCGCCGTCGCCGGCCTGGGGCTGGCGATGCTGCCCCTGTTCATCGCCGCGGACGACCTGCGCGCGGGTCGGCTGCTGCAGGTCCTGCCCGATGCGCGACCGGAACCCGATGCGATCTACGCCGTCTATCCGCAGCGCCGTCACCGGCTGCGTCGCCTGAGCGCCCTGATCCGCCACCTGCAAGCGGCGCTGGCCGACGTGGCGCCCTGGGACCGGGACGCGGCCGGCTCGTGATCCTCTGCGCCGCCGCGCCCGGGGTCGCGGCAGCTTCGGCGGCGGCCGCGGGTCAGGACGGCGCGCCGTGGGCCGTCCCCCCGACCGGCCGACCCAGCACGTGCGTCAACCGGACGCAGCGATCATCCCCGAGCGTCATCAGGATCTGCAGGCGCTCGGACAGCGTCGCCGCCTGTGCGCAGCGCCGGGCGATCAAGGGCGTCGCCGCGAGGTCGAGCACGATGAAATCGGCCTCGGCGCCGACGTGGAACGACCCGATGCGATCGTCCAGATGCAGCGCCCGCGCGCCGGCCAGCGTCGCCAGATAGAAGGCCCGCAGCGGCGACAGCCGCTGCCCCTGCAGCTGCGCCACCTTGTATGCGTCTCCCAGGGTCCGCAACGGGCTGAAACTGGTGCCGGCGCCGACATCGGTGCTGATGGCGTAACACAACTGCGCTGCATCGCTCGCGGCTAAAGCGAACATGCCGCTGCCCAGATACAGGTTCGAGCTGGGGGCATGGGCGATCCAGGTGCCGCATTCGGCCAGGCGTCGGCGGTCACGATCATCCAGATGAATGCCATGGGCATAGACGGCCCGCGGCCTCAGCAGGCCGTAACGGTCATAGACCTCCGCATAGCTGCGACTCCAGGGGAACAGCGCGCGCACCCAGGCGATCTCGGCGCGATTCTCCGCGAGGTGACTGTGTACGTGCACATCGGGAAACTCGGCCGCGAGCCGACCGGCGCTGGCCAGTTGGGCCTCGGTCGAGGTCGCTGCGAAGCGTGGCGTGATCGCATACCGCAACCGGCCCCGGCCGTGCCAGCGCTCGATGAGCGCGCGTGTTTCGTGCTCGCCGCGGGCCGCGGTATCGCGTACATCCGGCGGGCAGTTGCGGTCCATGAGGGTCTTGCCGGCGATCAGACGCAGGTTCAGCGCCTCGGCCGCCGCGAACACCGCCTCCACCGAGGTGGCATGCACGCTGCCCAGTACCTGCGCCGTCGTCGTGCCGCTCGCGAGCAATTCGGCGATGAAGAAATCCGCCACCGCGCGGGCGTGGACCGGATCGCCGAAGCGACGTTCGGCGGGATAGGTGTACCGGGCAAGCCAGTCCAGCAGGTCGCGTCCGGCCGAGGCGATCATGTCGGTCTGCGGAAGGTGGATATGCGTGTCGACAAAGCCGGGCATGATCAATGCGTCGGCATGCCCGGTCGGCGCGATGGCAGGCGATAGCTGCGGCAGCAGCGCTGCGGCAGGGCCGACGGCCGCCACGCGCCCCCGGTCGATCACGAGCAGGCCATCCTCGTGATAGACAAACGCCGCGGGATCGTCGCCATCGCCGGGGTCGGTGACAAAGTAGAGGATGGCGCCGCGATGCGCGCTGACAGGATCCACAGCAGTCTGCCCTCATCCCGGCCACCGCGGCCCCATGGATATGGGGCCAGCATATCCCAGCGCGCCACGCCCGTCCGTGACCGACGAGCCGCCGTGCCGGAATGGCGGACGCGCGAGGTTCCGGTCACGCGGCGCCGTTCTTCTTGCCGGCGGCGGCTTTCCGATAGAATGACGGATTGACGACGAACGACCGTCCAGCGACGGAATCGGCGCATCCCACCTCCGCTCGATGAGGCGGTGGTGTTCCCCCCCCTGACCGCAAGGAGCACGAATGAACATCGACTTTTCCCCCGAGGAACTCGCCTTTCAGCAGGAGGTGCGAAGCTGGTTCGCCGAGAACCTGCCCGCAGAACTCAAGCGCAAGACCGAACTGGGGATCATGCTCTCGAAGGACGAACTGGTCGTCTGGCAGCGCATCCTCAATGCCCAGGGCTGGTTGGTGACGGGATGGCCCAAGGAATACGGCGGCCCCGACTGGACGCCCACCCAGCGCTACATCTTCGACATGGAACGCGCCCGCGCCAATGCCCCCATCGGCCTGTCCATGGGCATCATCATGCTGGGCCCGGTGCTGATGGCCTACGGCACGCAGGAGCAGAAGGACTACTATTTGCCCCGCATCCGCAACTGCGAGGACTGGTGGTGTCAGGGCTATTCC
>JAJXTQ010000098.1 GCA_021783685.1 Pseudomonadota bacterium
TCGTCCATGGTGATCGGCGTCGGGATCACGAACTTCTTGTTGTCCACGATCTTGTTCGCCAGGGCACGATACTCGTCGGCCTGCTTGTGCGTGGGATCGAACTCGATCACGGTCATGCGGCGGATCTCGGCGTGCTGCACCGCGTTGTCGCGGGGAATGAAGTGAATCATTTGGGAACCGAGCTTCTCCGCCAGGGCCATGATCAGCTCGTCCTCGCGATCGGTGTTGCGGCTGTTGCAGATCAGGCCGGCCAGGCGCACGCTGCCGGAGTTGGCGTACTTGACGATGCCCTTGGCGATGTTGTTGGCGGCGTACATCGCCATCATTTCGCCGGAACAAACGATGTAGATTTCCTGCGCCTTGTTTTCTCGGATGGGCATGGCGAAGCCGCCACAGACCACGTCGCCCAACACGTCGTAGAAAACGAAGTCGAGGTCGTCGGTGTAGGCGCCCTCCTCCTCGAGGAAATTGATGGCGGTGATGACGCCGCGACCGGCGCAGCCGACGCCGGGTTCCGGGCCGCCGGACTCAACGCACTTGATGCCGCCGTAGCCGACCGAGAGCACGTCCTCGAGTTCCAGGTCTTCGACGCTGCCCGCTTCCGCCGCCAGTTCCATGACCGAGTTCTGCGCCTTGGCGTGCAGGATCAGACGGGTCGAGTCGGCCTTCGGGTCGCAGCCGACGATCATCACCTTCTTGCCGGCCTCGGCCAATGCCGCCACAAGATTTTGCGTGGTGGTAGACTTCCCGATACCGCCTTTGCCGTAAATGGCGGCCTGACGAAGTTTTGCCATGATGCGATCTCCTAGTTGAAGTCCTGCGGTGAAATCTTTCGAGTCCGGGGAATCCCCGCGCCTGGCGAGACTTGTGCACGGAACGTGCCAGTGCGGCCGATCTGTCGTGAAACCTTGACGTGACAAGCCGCTACGCACAATCCGGGCATCCCGCCGCGCCCCCCGTGTGCGACATCGACACGGATATTTGTCGTGCCCGCGACAACGTCGCCGACCCATCCCTGCCCCGTCACGCCCGGCTGCCGATCAACCGCTGCAATCTGCCGGCGGCGATCCTGGGCAGCCTGACTTTCCAGCGCTCTCCAACCGCACTCGCAATAGATGGCATCGATTCCTTGCACCGCCCGCTGTTCGATCTGCTGGACGACATCGATGAAGAGCCGGAGCGCGCGCAGCGTTTCGGCGGCTACATGGCGGCCCATTTCCGCCTGGCCAATCCCGAGGATGCGGGGCTCACCAGCGGCCAGGGACAATCACGGGCCAAGGCCAGCTACCTGCGCGTGCTGCGCGGCTGGGCCTTCGATCCGGACGGACGCGAAGCGGCGGTACTCAAGGGCTGGGTGGAGTCGCGCTTCGGCCTGATGCCGCGCCACCACGGCGACTCGCTGCGCGAACCGGGCAGCGCCGCCTGGCAACGCTATGTGGCGATGCGCGCGCAGGGACTGTACGGCACCAACGCGCTGGAGGCGCAAATCGACTTGCTCTACGCCTACTGCCAGTACGAACTCGCCCGCCGCTTCCCACGATGCAGCCATTTGCGGCTGTATCGCGGCGTTAATCGGCTCTCTGGCCACGAGATCATTACCGAAGACGATGCCGATAGCAAAGTGGTGCTGCTCAACAACATCAGTTCGTTTTCCCGCTCGCGCGAGCGGGCCGGCGAGTTCGGCGACAGCATACTCAGCGTCGCTGTGCCCATGGCCAAACTCGCCTTCTTCAGCCAGTTGCTGCCCGGCATGCTGAAGGGCGAGGACGAGCATGTGGTGATCGGCGGACTGTACCGGGTGCGTCTGGCGACGCTGTAGTCACCCCCCTGTCGCAAAGCCGACATCTCCCGGAGAGACCGCCCGAAGCCGTCGGCCTGAAGGCCGACCTACAGCCGGGCGTGCTTCTTGCACGCAGAGGGACATCTCGTCCGGAACCCGACATCATGATTCCTCCCGCGCTCCTCGCCCAATGGCGAATCGGCCTCGCCGACGCGAGCATCGTTCCCTATCTCGGTCCCGGCGCGCTCGCCGACGTCCGCTCCCAGATCGACGGCAGCCCCATGCCGGCCACCAGCGAACAGTTGATCCTGGCCATGAATGGTGGCCGACTGATGGCCGCCAAGCTGATGCATGAGTTTCCGCGCGCGGCGATGAATGTCGAACAAAAACACGGGCGCAACGCCGTCACCCGCTTTCTCGACACCACCTATGGGACCCCCCAGTGGAGCCGGGCTGCGCTGCACCGCTGGCTGGCCGCCATCGCCCCGCCCTACGTGATCGACATCAATCGCGACACGCAACTGCTGGAGGATTACGCCGGGAAGCCGCACCTGTTGATTCTCGGCTGTGCGCGCATCGGCGGAGCCGATTACCGCTTCACGCTCTACGCCCACGACGGCGAGAGCTACACCAAAATCGATCCGGCGCGGTCCGATCCGGGCTGGCCCATCCTGTTCAAGCCGATGGGCGCACCCATCCCCCAGTCGAGCTATATCGCCTCGGATGCCGATTATGTCGATTACATCACCGAACTGATGGGCGGCTTCGCGGTGCCGTATTTCGTCAAGACGCGACGCCGCGGCAAGCGCTATCTGCTGTTGGGCATGCGCCTCGATCGCGACTCGGAGCGCATGGTGCTCTCCGACCTGATCTACGATGCCGCCAACGAACCGGCCGGCTGGGCACTGATGCTGCAGCCCAGCGACAAGGAGCGCCGCTGTTGCCAGCGCCTGGGCATCGAGATCATCGAGGCCACGGTAGACGAACTGCTGCACGCTTGGCCCGTTGCCGAGACGGCCGCGGTCACGGCGTAAGCCCTCGCCGCGGCTTATGCGAGTCGCGGTGCCAGCAAGGCCCGCGCCTGCCGGGCGCAGGCGCGGCGAACCGCCGGATCGAGCGCCTTGAGCCAGGGCTGCGGCAGCGCCGGCATGCCGTACAGCGCACCCGCGAGCATGCCGGCGATGGCGCCGGTGGTATCGGCATCGCCGCCGCGATTGACCACATCGACCAGGCAGTTCTCGAAGCCGCCGACATCGACCACCGCCTGCAGTACCACCTGCAGCGTCTCGACCACCCAACCGCTGGGGAACTCGCGGCGCGGCCGGTGGCGAAAGGCAAAGACCGGATTTTCCTTCACCAGGGGGGAGATGCGCTGGCGGAACACCTCCCGCAGGGAGTCGCCGCGCAAAAATCCTGCACCGCCAGCGCCAGGAATTCGCAGGCCGCATCCGACATCGCGTTATGGTGCGTGACGTGCGCCTGAGCGCGCACGCAGGCACGCACGCAGGCTTCCGACCGACCGAAGCTGGCCAGCGCCACCGGCAGCACGCGCATCGCGGCGCCGTTGCCGGCGTCGCTCTCCGACGGCGGCGCCTCCGGCTCGCCGCTACGACGGAAGGCCAGCAGATTGCGGCGCACGGTGTTGCCGATATCGACCGGCTTGGAGCGCATCCAGGCATCGAAGGCGCGGGCGCAGGAGAGCGGCCTGACTTCGCCCTGGTCGGCGAGTATCGCCTCGCCCAGGGCGAGGCTCATGGTGGTGTCGTCGGTCACCTGGCCGGGCTTGAGATGCAGCCAACCACCGCCGACGATCTGCCGATGGACGCCGTATTGGCGGGCAATCTCGCGCGGCGTCATGAACTCGACCGTGGCGCCGAGCGCGTCGCCCAATGCCAGACCGAGGTAGGCGGCCTCGGCCCGCGCCAGTACCTCGGCGACTGAGACCCCGCTCACCGGCTCGATCGGCCTCGCAACGACAGAGAAGAAGCCTCACTGCGAGGCCGCAGGCCGCGGCAGTCTGGATTGCCACGCTTCGCTCGCAATGATGGGGTCGATGGATGATCCATGGACAGGGGTTAAACGTCGATAAGGGTCGATTACGCCGGCTTGACGACAATGGTGCCGCCGAGGATCTGCGCCTGACAGGCGAGCCGATGATGGCTCGGTGTCAGGTTGTTTTTCAAAACCTGGTCTTCCAGCACGGAAGGCGAGGCCAGATGCTCATGGCCGGAAATGATCTGGGTGAGGCAGGTGCAGCACTCGCCTTCGCGGCAGCCGTAGGTGATGCCGGCACCGATCTTTTCCGATACTTCGATGAGGCGCGTACCGGCTGGCACCGTGACGGTGACGCCGATGTCCTGGAAAGTGACGCTGGCTTTGGGCACGGGCTGGCTCCTTCAACGCGCCGCGATCGTGGCCTGTGCCGCCGCCCAGCGCTCGGGGGGAATACCGGTCAAAGAACCGGGCGGATTCAGCGCTTCGCCCAGCTCGTCGAGGATGGCGCCTTCGATCGGGCAGATGGCTGCGCACTGGGCGGCGCGGAAATCGCCCAGGCACTCGGTGCATTTGTCGCCTGCGATCAGGAAATGCGGCTGCGCCTCATAGATGGCCTGATTCGGACACAGCGGCTGGCAGGCCTGGCAATTGACGCAGCTCTCGATGATTTCCAGGGCCATGATCTTTGTCCTTCGCTCAGTTTCGCTCAATCTCATGCACCGGCGACCGCGCTCGCTCACGCGCGCTTTATCGCCGCCGACCCGGCGTCCAGCTTTCCGGCGGTCAGCATCTCGTGCCAAACCGCCATCACGGCTTGTTCGATCGGCTCCATGGCGTGTTCGCCGTTGGGCATGATGCCGGCGGCTGCCAATCGCTCCCAGGGTTCGTAACCGATCCGGGAACAGAGCACCACCTCGCAGTCCGCGAGTGCCGTCAGGATTCTGTCCAGCAGCGCATCGTCGGCGTCGCAGTTCTCGGCGCCCGAGCAGTAGGCATCGGCCCGACGATGGCCGACCAGGCTGGCACCGGTCGCACTGGCCTGGTAGACCAGGAATTCCCTGGCGTGCCCGAAGTGGCTGGCGACCCGACCGCCCTTTGCCGCCACCGCCATCAGCACCGGGCGGCCGATGGCTTCGGCAGCCGGACGGGAGGCTGACGGCTGGAAGCGGATGAGCTGCGCCGGCCGCAAGGGAGCAGCGGCGCGTTTGGCTTCCAGTTCGGCCAGGATTTTCGTGCGCCATTCGCGTCTTGCCGCGAGCGCGGTGTCATGGTCGATGTCCATGGCCGCGATCTTGTCCAGGCTGAACTCGGCGCCGCGATCCTCGCCGAGCAGACCCACGGCGTCGGCGCGGCACTGGCGGCAGTGGCGCATCATGTTCATGTCGCCGGCGCACTCGTCCTGCAGCGCCATGAGCTCGGCCGGCGTCGGCGTCCGTTGTCCCATCACGCCGTAGAAACTGCCGTGCGCGGCTTCGGCGATCAGCGGCATGACGTTGTGCAGGAAGGCCCCCTTGGCCTTGACGATCGCCGCCACTTCCTTGAGATGCCGGTCATTGACGCCGGGAATCAGCACCGAGTTGACCTTGACCAGAATGCCGCGCGCCGCCAGCATTTCCAGGCCTCTCTGTTGCCGTTCGATCAGGATGGCGGCGGCGGCGCGTCCATGAATGCGCCGGTTCTGCCAGAAGATCCAGGGGTAGATCTGTTCCCCGACCTCGGGATCGACGCAGTTGATGGTGATGGTGACGTGATCGATGTTGTGCCGCGCCAGTTCATCGACGTGATCCGGCAGCGCGAGGCCGTTGGTGGACAGGCAAAGCTTGATGTCCGGCGCCTTCAGGGCGAGCCCGCGGAAGGTCGCGAAGGTCCTCTCGGGATTGGCCAGCGGGTCGCCCGGCCCGGCGATGCCGAGCACGCTCATTTGCGGGATTGCCGCCGCTACGGCCAAGGCCTTGTGCACCGCCTGCTCGGGGCTCAGCAACTCGGAGACGACGCCGGGGCGCGACTCGTTGGCGCAATCGTACTTGCGGTTGCAATAATGGCACTGGATATTGCAGGCCGGCGCCACCGCGACGTGCATGCGCGCGAAGTGATGGTGCGCCTCCTCCGAATAGCAGGGATGATCCTGCACCCGCGCGCGGAGCGCATCCGGCAGCCCGGCACCGGCCATCTGGCCGTTATTGGCGCCGCAGCTGCCGGCCTGGCAGCCGGCTGACGGGCCGGGTGTCGATTCAATGACGGGCAGATCCATGGCGATGGTCCATTTCGTTGGCTGTTGCCCTCAATTCAGCAACCCTCGTGCCATGCCGCGACTGAATGCTAAGCCGCTGAAACAAAGCGGCTATGAAAGTCAGGCTGACTGTCGCAAACGCGACATTGCGCGATAAATGACAGATCCGCGTCAGAGCTGCTTGACCTCGATGTTGAGGGTCTGGATGCGGTAGGCGATCTGGCGCGGCGTCATGCCGAGCAGACGCGCTGCGCGCGCCTGTACCCAGCCGGCCCGCTCCAGCGCGTAGATGACACGCTGACGTTCGCTCTGTTCGCTGCCCGGATCGAGCGCGGTCACGGATTCATCGCTGCCTGGTCCGGTCCCGGCAGGCGCTTTTTCGCGGCGCTCCGACGCCTCCCCGAGCGGAGGCTCCCTGGAAGAAAGAGCGCCTGCGGTGCGGCCGGCACCGGCTCGGTCGATGCGGATCAGGTCGGCATCGATTTCGCCGTCCGCCGACATCACCGCGGCGCGCTCCAGACAGTTCTCCAGCTCGCGCACATTGCCGGGCCAGTGGTGCTGTGCCAGACGTCGCTGCGCCGCCGCCGTCAGGGTCAGCGGCCGGCCCTGGACGAGGACCAGCCGGTCGAGTAGATGGCGGGCGATCTCCGCCAGATCCTCCATGCGCTCCCGCAGCGGCGGCGGCAAAATGGGCATGACGTTGAGGCGGTAGTAGAGGTCTTCGCGGAAGTCGCCGCTCTCCACCGCCAGCTCTAGGTTGCGATGGGTCGCCGCGATCAAGCGCACATCCACCTTCAGGGTGCGGCCGCCGCCGACGCGCTCCAGTTCGCCTTCCTGCAGCACGCGCAGCAGCTTGGCCTGAAAGGCTGGCGAGATTTCGCCGATTTCATCGAGAAACAAGGTGCCGCCGTCGGCCATCTCGAAGCGGCCCTTGCGCAAATTCACGGCGCCGGTAAAGGCGCCCTTCTCGTGGCCGAACAGTTCGGACTCGAGCAGGTTCTCCGGCAGCGAGGCGCAGTTCAAGCGCACGTAGGGCCCGCGCGCGC
>JAJXTQ010000099.1 GCA_021783685.1 Pseudomonadota bacterium
GTCGCTGTCTTCCTCCCAGGAGCGCGGGCTGGGGAAGGCGGCACCGCTTCTGGATGGATCGAAATCGAACAGCAACTCGGGCTTGAAGCGCAGGAAGCCGACCAGCCGCGGGTCGATGGCGTTGGCGTAAGCCCAAACGACCCAGTCTTCCAGGTTGGCCTCGACCTCGTAGTGCGAGAAGCGGTTGGCCAGCGGCGAGGGCATCGCGTAGCTGACGCCGCGATCGCCCTGGCGGTTGCCGGCGGCGACGATCGCCCAGCCCTCCGGGACGCGGTAGTCGCCCAGGCGGCGATCGAGGATCAACTGATAGGCGGCGGCCGACACCGACGGCGGCGCCGAGTTGATCTCGTCCAGGAACAGCACCCCGCGATCGCCGTGGCGCAGCGCGTCGGGCAAGAGCGAGGGCGCCGCCCATTCGACCGCACTCTTGCCGTGCTGCTCGACCCGGAAGGGGATGCCGCGCAGGTCGGAAGGTTCCATCTGCGACAGGCGCACGTCGATCACCTGAACGGTGTGGCGCGCGGCGATCTGCGCCACGATCTGCGACTTGCCGACCCCGGGTGGCCCCCAGAGCATCACCGGTGTGTGCTGGCCGGCCGAGGCGGCGACGAATTCGTAATCGAGGATTTCCGCGAGCTGGGCCGGACGCATCAGATCACCAGCGCGTGAAGCCGGCTCGCGGGCAGGCCGGCCGCTTCGAGTTCCGCTGCCGCCGCGGCGACGAAGGCCTGGGGACCGGAAAGATAGACATCGTGTCCGGCCAGAGTCTGGCCCTTGCCGGAGACGCCAGCGCAGTCGGCCGCGATCGCCCGCGCCGTATCGCGGCCGCCGTCGCCGGCATCCTGGGCGCGAAGCGGCATGTAGCGGAAATGGTCGATGGCCTCGGCCCAGGCGCGGCATTGGTTGTCGCGGTAGTGGGCGTCGGCGCGCGTCGCCAGCCAGTAGAGCGCCAGCGACTCGGCGGCATCGACCGCCAGCGCGTGCTCGATCAGGCTGTTGATCGGCGCGAAGCCGATGTCGCAGGCCGCGAAGACGAGCGGTCGGCCGGAATCCGCGGCGAGCGTGAATTCCTCCCACGGCCCCCACAGGCTGAGTTCCTGCCCAGTATTCACCGCCCCCGAGAACAACCGTTCGGCGAAGGGGTCGGCATCGCCCGCTGCCGGACGCGCAACGTGGAAGTGCAGGTTGCGGTCGTCACAGGGACAGCTCGCCACCGGATAGGTGGCGCTGCAATCGTCGCCGTTCCCGGCCAGCCCGAGCGTGACGCTCTGCCCGGCGAGGAAGCGCAGGCGATTGCTGCGCGGCGTCTGCACGTGCAGCAGCAGGGTGTCGGCGGCATGGGCGCTGATCGGCGCGACGCTCCTCACCCGGGCGGCGATGCGCTGCTCCGGGATGTCGGCGGGACCGCGGGCTTCGAGCGCTTCGAGCACGACGTCGCTGACCGCGGTGTGGGCGCAGAGCAGCACGTAGCCTTGCAGACGCTCGGCCTCGGACAGGACGTAGTCGCAGTGCTGAACGCGGCGCACCTCACCGGAGACCACGCGCGCCTTGCACAGCCCGCAGTTGCCGTTGCCGCAACCGTAGTTGAGCGCCAGACCGGCGCCGATCCCGGCCTTGAGCAGGGTGTCGTGGCCTTCGACCAGGAATTGACGCCCGCTGGGGTGGACGGTGACGTGAGCAGACATAACTTTCAGCATATCATCCATGAGTCCAATCGCGTCGGGCGGTTCGGAACTGGCGAGCACCTCGGCCAGACCCCGCTCCAGCATCTCGCCCAGTTCGACCCAGGCCTGCGGTGTCTGCGCCCGGGTCTGCGCGACGCGCGCCTGCAACGCCAGCACCAGTTCGTGGTAGTGCGCCAGATGGCGACGCAGATCGCCCAGCTCCTGGCTTTGCGCGAACAGGCGCTGGGCGAGCACCTCGGAGCTGGGCAGAACGCGTTCCATCACGCGCCGGCCGAAAGCTTCCTCCTTGATCTTGCGCACGCGCTCTAACGCCCCGCCCTCCTTCAGATCGAACTCAGGATAGGCGCGCAACAGGTCGTCGGCGGCGACCATGCCGTCGTGCGAGGGCAGTTCGCCATCGCGCATTTTCCTTTGCAGCGCGCCGCGGCTCACGCCGATGAGCTGCGCCGCGCGCGACAAGGTCAGGTGCTGGCTCACGCTTCCACCTCCGTGTCTTCTGTCCGCCAGCATAGCGAGGCGGCCGGTCGCCGATGCTCAGTTTATTTGAGACGATGATAAACCATGCTCATGGCGGCAGCGCAACCATGTACGCTTCATGGTTATGGAATTTGCCAATATCATCGACCGCCGCATACGGCAGCCCCCGCTTCGGCCGCAGCACTGGAGTAAAATCGATTCCATCTACCCTCCTTTTTCCCAGCCCAGTCCATGCCCTCGTTCAGCTCGATCTACAACAGCGACATGTTCGGTTTCGTGATCAGCGCCGGCCTGATCCTCTGCTATTACGCCTATCTGCGCTGGCGCACGGCGCCGGGACCGCACTACGACCCGCATTACACCATCCAGGCGCTCAACGCCGAGGCCCGCCGCCTGTGGGTGGAGAGCGTAATGCGCGACAAGCGCGACATCCTGGCGGTGCAGACGCTGCGCAATTCCACCATGGTGGCGGTCTTTCTCGCCTCCACCTCGATCCTGCTGATCATCGGCACCATCAGCCTGTCGGGACACAGCAGCGACGTCGAACACGGCCTGCATTCGCTCAACCTCGTCGGCATGGTCGATCCGTCGTTGTGGATGTTCAAGCTGGTGATCATGATCATCGACCAATGCGTGGCTTTCTTTTCCCTGACCTTGGCCGCGCGCAGCTTTCACCACGCCGGCTATCTGCTCAACGTGCCCGCCGACCTCAAGCACCCGGTGATCACGCCGCGCTTCGTCACCGGCTTCCTCAACCGGGCGGCGCACTACTACAGCAACGGCATGCGCGCCTACTACTTCACCATCCCGCTGCTGTTCTGGCTGTTCGGCCCGCATCTGATGGTGATCTCGACGCTGGTGTTGATCTTCGTTCTGTATCGCCTCGACCGCACCCCCGGCGCCGGAGAGTGACATGGGCCATAGACTGACCAGGATCTATACCCGCACCGGCGACGAAGGCACGACCGGACTGGGTGACGGTTCGCGCACCGGCAAGGACAGCCCGCGCGTCAACGCGCTGGGCGACATCGACGAGACCAATTCGGTGATCGGCCTCCTGCTCTGCGAGGAACTGCCGGACGACGTCCGTACACTCCTCATCGGCGTGCAGCACGACCTGTTCGATCTGGGCGGCGAGCTGTCGATTCCCGGCGCCCAACTGCTCGCCGAGAACGGACCGGCGCAACTGGAGGCGACGATCGACCGCTACAACGCCCAGCTCGCCCCGCTCAAGGAGTTCATCCTGCCCGGCGGCAGCCGTGCCGCGGCGCTGGCCCATCTCGCCCGTACCGTCTGCCGCCGCGCCGAACGCGCGGTGGTGGCGCTGGCGCAGGACGAGAACGTTTCGGCCACCGGCAGGCGGTATCTGAACCGCCTCTCCGACCTGCTGTTCGTGCTCGCCCGCCACCTGAATCGAGAATCCGGGTGCGGCGACGTGCTCTGGCAGAAGGACAAGAACGCCTGAGGGACTACGCCCCGGGCTGAATTCCCAGTTCGGCCTCGAAGGGCCGGTGCGGATACTGAAAGGCGATCGGGCCGTCTGTTTTTCCATCCAGGAACTGGCGCACGAAGGGGTTGTCTGTGGTCTTCATGTCGGCGGTCGGGCCTTCGGCGACGATCACGCCGTTGTTGATGAAGACCACGTAGTCCGCCACCTTGAGCGACTCCGAGACGTCGTAGGTCACCACCAGCGAGGTCACGCCGAGCGCGTCGTTCAGCCGTCTGATCAGATTGGCGATGACGTTGAGGGAGATCGGGTCGAGGCCGGCAAAGGGCTCGTCGTACATGATCAGCAGCGGATCGAGTGCGATGGCGCGGGCCAGCGCCACGCGCCGCGCCATGCCGCCCGAGAGGTCGTTGGGCATCATCCGATGGGTGCCGCGCAAGCCGACCGCGTGCAGCTTCATCAACACCAGGTCGTGGATCAGCGGTTCTGGCAGGTCGGTATTCTCGCGCAGCGGAAAGGCCAGATTGTCGAAGACCGACATGTCGGAGAACAGCCCGCCCACCTGGAACATCATGCCCATCTTCTTGCGCAACCGGTAGAGACCGCGGTCGTCGAGTTCATGCACCACTTCGCCGGCCACCTTGATACTCCCGCGCGCGGGCCTCAACTGGCCGCCGATCAGGTGCAGCAGCGTAGACTTGCCGCAGCCGCTCGCGCCCAGGATGGCGACGATGCTGCCGCGCGCCACCCTGAGATTGATGCCCTTCAAGATACCCCGGTCGCCGTAGGCGAAATGGAGATCGTCCATCTCGATCAGGCTGCCATTCGTTCCGTCCATCGTCATGATTCCCTGAGTTCCATTCCAGCGGTAATAGGATACCGGAGTATCATCGCATCCCGCCCCCGAGACTAGCCGCCCTATGGCCATCAAGGCAACCATCTTCAAAGTCGGTCTGCAGATCGCCGACATCGACCGCAACTACTACCGCGACCACGCTCTCACCCTCGCCCGCCATCCGTCGGAGACCGACGAGCGCATGATGGTGCGCCTGCTCGCCTTCGCGCGCCACGCCGACGCGAACTTGGCCTTTGCCAACGGGCTGTCCGCCGACGACGAACCCGATCTGTGGCAAAAGGACCTCACCGGCGCCATCGAACTGTGGATGGACGTCGGCCTCCCCGACGAAAAGACCGTCCGCAGAGCCTGCGGCCGCGCCCGGCGGGTGATCATCTACGCCTACGGCGGACGTAGCGCCGAACTGTGGTGGCAGCAGTGCGCCGCCAAGCTCGGGCGGATCGAGAATCTCGCCGTGTTCAATGTCGCGCAAACGTCGAGCCGGGCGCTGGCGGCACTGGCGCCGCGCAGCCGGCAACTGCATTGCACCGTTCAGGAGGGGCAGATCTGGCTCTCCAGTTCGGAAGAACGGGTGCAGGTGGAACTCGACGTCTGGCTGACCGGCCCATAGCGGCCGGCGCTCACTGCGCGGCCAGTGCCAGACGGCGGCGGCGCACGGCATCGGCCAGGATATCGAGCGCGACGAGGCTGTCCTCCCAGCCCAGGCAGGCGTCGGTGATCGAGACCCCGTATTCGAGCGGCTTGCCCGGCAGCAGATTCTGGCGCCCGGGCTGGAGATGGGATTCGACCATGACGCCGAAGATGCGGTCGTCGCCCGCGGCGATCTGCTCGCCGATCTCGCGCGCCACGTCCAGTTGCCGCTGGTACTGCTTGCTGCAATTGGCGTGCGAGCAGTCGATCATCACCCGCGCCGCCAGGCCGGACGCTCCCAGTTCCCTGCAGGCGGCCTCGACGCTGGCGGCATCGTAGTTCGGCGTCTTGCCACCGCGCAGGATGACGTGGCAGTCTTCGTTGCCGTTGGTAGACACGATGGCCGAATGGCCGGCCTTGGTCACCGAAAGGAAATGATGCGGGCTAGCGGCGGCGCGGATCGCGTCGACGGCGATCTTGACGTTGCCGTCGGTGCCGTTCTTGAAGCCGACCGGGCAGGACAGGCCCGAGGCCAGCTCGCGATGCACCTGCGACTCGGTGGTGCGGGCGCCGATCGCGCCCCAACTGATCAGGTCGGCGGTGTATTGCGGCGTGATGGCGTCGAGGAATTCGGTGGCGCAGGGCAGGCCCAGTTCGTTGATCTCGTACAGCAGCTGGCGCGCCAGGCGCAGGCCCTCGTTGATGCGGAAGCTGCCGTCCAGGTGCGGGTCGTTGATCAGGCCCTTCCAGCCGACCGTGGTGCGCGGCTTCTCGAAATACACCCGCATCAGGATCAACAGATCGGATTCGTAGCGGCCGCAGACCGCCCGCAGGCGGCGCGCATATTCGAGCGCGGCATCGTGGTCGTGGATCGAGCAGGGACCGATCACCACCAGCAGGCGACCGTCGGCGCCGTGCAGAATCCGATGTATCCCGTGGCGCGCCGAGAAGGTGGTGGCCGCCGCCGCCTCGCTGGCCGGAAACTCGCGCAGGATATGGGCGGGCGGAGCGAGTTCCTTGATCTCCTTGATGCGGACGTCATCTACTATCGGTGTCATCGGGTCTGGCGCGGCGAACGGGGAAAGTGTCGATTCTACCGCAGCTTCGCCGCCCGCCAGGCCGCCTCGCATTCGAGCGGACGACCGGCGCCGCGCAGATCGTAGCCCGGCAGATCGGCCTGATTGCTACGCCAGTCGGCGCTGGCCAGAAGCTCCTGCAGTGTCTGCACCGCCGGCTGCATCAAGGCATCGCGCCGGACGGCCAGGTAGTAGTCCTCGCGCACCAGCGGGATGAAATCGAGGCCGAAGCGGCGCGCCGCGGCCTCGACGCCGAGACCGGCATCGGCGGCGCCGCTGGCGACGGTCGCGGCCACCGCCGCATGGGTGAACTCCTCGATCTCGTAGCCCTTGATGTCCTGCGGATTGATGCCGCTCTCGGCGAGCAGCAGATCGAACAGCAGGCGCGTGCCGGAACCGGCCTGGCGATTGACGAAACGCACGCCGGCCCCGGTGAGATCGGGCAAGGTCCGCAGAGCGCTGCCGGCTGCCAGCATCAGTCCCTGGGAGCGACGCGCGAAGCGGATCAGCGAATGGACGCGGGCATCGAGATGCCGTCGGTAGGTTGGCCACACCGACTCGCCCAAGTGCCCCGACGGGCAATGGAAACCGGCGAGGTCGCAGCGCCCGGCAGCGAGCGAAGCCAGCGCATCGCTGCTGCCCAATACGTGCAGCTCCAATCCGACACCGGCGGCGCGCAGCGTCTCGGGCAGGCGGGCGAGCAGCGGATCGTGGCTGGCGTGCAAGGTCAAGCGCTCCGGTTCGGCGGCCAGGAAGGGTTCCAGTTCGCGCCTCACCTCCTCGGCGGCCGCCGCCAGCTGGGCCGCGAAACGGCTCTTCAGCCGCGCATCCAGCCGCACCAGGCGCAGCCCGA